>NZ_DATMYY010000417.1:0-3341 GCF_035560735.1 Methanospirillum sp. | reverse complement strand
TCCCAGTCACGATCCAGCTGCCAGAGTGTAGTATCACGTGAACTATTGTCTTGATGTAGTGTAAGAGAGGCAGCCCTGACTTCTTTCTGGATGACCTCCTGCCAGGGGCTGGTTAGAAGTTCATAGAGATGTAAATCCTGCACAATGGCATCGATAATGATCATCTCCTCAACATTCAGGTTCATCTGTTTTCGCATCTCCTGGATTCTGCGGATGATCTCCCGTGTATATCCTTCAGCCTCAAGATCAGCAGTTAGTGTAACATCCACAAAGACTGTTGCATCAGTCATAACCGCAGAGAAGATGTTTTCGGGCATGACCTCGGTAAACATCACATGTTCGGAAGTGATTGCAATATCTCCTTCCGGACCGGCAATGGTATAGGATCCTTTTTCTGCGATCTGTTTTCGCATCTCATTTACATCTGAACCTTCGATTAATGCTTTTACCTGAGGTCCAATCTTTCCAAAAGAAGGACCTATCTTCTTCATTATTGGTTCAGCTTTCCAGAGGATCTTATCGTATTGACCGGAAATTACAACAATCTCACGTGCATTAGCCCTCTGGCAGGCAAGATCATACATGCTGTGGAATGCTTTTCCAACTACATCGTTGTGAGCGGCAACAGTGATGGTTCCGACAGGCCAACGGAGTTTTCTCTTTCCAGCCTGTCGTGCATTTGCTACAGCTTCATCAAATGACCTGATTATGCCCATCCGGGTCTCTAAATCTGCATCGATGAGCCTTTCTTCTCCTGCATACCATGAAAGCATATGAATAGAGATCGGATCTCCCTCAAGTCTGAGGTTTCCATAAATATCCTCAGCAATATGTGGTGCATAGGGGGCAAGTAGTCTGCATATCGTCCGCATACAGTAGTAAATCGTCTCGTACGCGTACTTCTTGTCTAGTGAGTCCTCTTCCAGCCACATCCTCGGACGAACAATCTGTACATACCATCTGGAGAGGTCTTCAAGAACAAAGTTCAGGAGTGACCTGCTCAGGCGGTGCAGATTATACTCTTTCATGTCAGTTGTAACCTGCTTTGCCAGAGTATTGATCCGTGAAATGATCCATCTATCCTCATCAGGCATCTCACGCAGGGAGCGGGTAATGAAGTCAGGACTCCAGATTCCGTCCTTTGAAAATGGAGCAAAATCATCAAGGATCATGTACGGGAGCGGGAAACGGTACACATTCCAGAGGATATTTACAGTTCGGTTGACTGTTGATATATTCTCCCAGTTGAACTTGAGATCTTCCCATGGGGCATTTGAAGAGAGAAGATAGAGTCGGAGCACATCAACACCAAATTTTTCAACTACCTCATCAGGGCTGACCACGTTGCCAAGACTCTTGCTCATCTTGCGACCGTCTCCATCAAGTGAAAACCCATGCATGAGAACCTGCTTATAAGGAGATCTGTTGAAGGCAATAGTTGAGGCACCTAGTTGTGAATAGAACCATCCGCGGGTCTGATCTTGTCCCTCAAGAATAAAGTCGGCTGGCCAGAGTTTTTCAAACGCCTCGGTCTTTCCCGGGTATCCGATGGTGGCCCAGGAAGCCATTGCAGAATCAAACCAGACATCAAAGATATCCTCAACCCGGTGCATCGTGCCACCACAGGAACAGGGAATGGTAATCTCGTCAACATAAGGTCTGTGAGGATCAGTGAGGTTTGATCCGGCAGCCTTGTTCAGTTCTGCCATTGTACCAAAGACCATCTGATTTTTACACTCTTCACATTCCCAAACCGGTATAGGGATACCCCAGTACCGTTGTCTTGAGATACACCAGTCACGGGCATCACAGACAAAGTCATGGAACCTGGCACTTCCAGCCCAGTCGGGGTACCATGTTGTAGAGGCTATCTCACTGAGCATCTGCTCTTTGATCTTTGGGATTGAGATAAACCACTGTTCAGTTGCCCGGTAGATGATCGGTGTCTTACATCGCCAGCAGTGCCCGTACCGGTGAGTGATTCTCTTGCGGGCCAGGAGGTAATCACCCAGGGCCTCAACAATCTCATCGTTTACATCACGGACAAATTTTCCTGCAAAGACTCCTCCATCATCTGTATAATGGCCAGCCCCATCAACCGGACAGAAGATATCTAAGCCTTCTTGAACACCAAGCAAATAATCATCCCATCCGTGACCAGGAGCGATATGAACCATACCGGTATTGTCCATCTCAACAAAACCAGCGATGACTACACGGTGATCAATCTCTTTCTGTCTTGGGACCAGTTCTGCAAGTGGTGATGAGTACCTGGTACCGGCTAGTTCCTTTCCGGTCTTCTTTTCTAGAATCGAAAAGTCCTGGTACTTACCCTTCTTTAAAACATCTTCTACCAGAGCTTCAGCTATCCAGAGGTACTCAGTTTTGCCTGTTTTCTGTGCAGCAACCCTGGCATATATAAAATCCTTATCTACAGCAACAGCCACATTAGCCGGAAGAGTCCATGGTGTCGTAGTCCAGATTACCAGGTATTCATCGGTTTTTCCGGTAATCGGGAATTTGACGAAGAGTGAGGGGTCCTGCTCGTCCCAATATTCAACTTCAGAATCTGCTATGGCAGTTTCACAACGAGGGCACCAGTTGACCACCCGGTGACCACGTTCAAGAAGTTTTTTCTCATGGGCTTTTTTGAGTGCCCACCAAGCTGCTTCAATGTAATCTGGTGTAATTGTCTGGTACGGGTTATCAAAGTCCATCCAGATTCCAAGAGAGCGGAACTGCTCAGACATTGTCTCTTTATGAGAGATAGCAAATTGTTTGCACCGCTCAATAAACGTCTTGATGCCGTAGGCTTCGATATCTTTTTTGTTCTCAAACCCAAGTTCCTGTTCGACTCGCACCTCAATCGGCAGCCCGTGCATATCATAGCCGGCCCGGTCAGTGACATCATACCCAAGCATCCGGTGGTATCTGAGAATACTGTCTTTGAGGATCTTGTTCCAGGCAGTCCCCAGGTGAATGTTACCGGTTGTATACGGTGGACCATCCACAAAAAACCAGGGCTTTTTGCCTTTATTCTGATCTTTCACCCTGCTGTAGATCGAGTTCTTAGTCCAGAATGAACGCACTGATGTCTCGATCTCTTTTGCAACATAACTACTGGTGACTTCTCGCAAGGATACCCCTCAAAAATTCCTTTATTAATTAGACCTGACCATAGAAAGGTCTTTGCGGTCTCCGGTCTCTTCCGGAATGGAAAAATCAGGAAAAAAGATTGATAAAAAAAAGAGATTCGAGGGTGATAATTACCACCCACCGGCACCTCCTCCTCCAAATCCACCGCCGCCACCAAAGCCTCCTCCTCCACCACTGAATCCAGA
>NZ_DATMYY010000416.1:0-4025 GCF_035560735.1 Methanospirillum sp. | reverse complement strand
GGTGAACACAAGAAAGAGGATTATCTTATGCCTACAACTCGTGACATTACACTAACAGTTCAGGAAGCACCGGTACAGGACAAGGGAAAAGACATTGCCCGACTCACATGGGAAACGATGGAGAAACTCGGACTCTCCAGGGGTGATGTGATTGAGATTGAAGGAACCAGTAAAACCTATGCTCTCGTGTCCCCGGCTAGTTCCCCATGGGCTGACGCGATATTTATTGACGGGAACATTCGCCGGAGAGCTGGTGTTGGTATCAGGGAACAGGCTGTCATCAGGAGAGCTGAAACGAGAGAAGCGAAGAAGATTGAGTTTCAGATCATCCAGGATGTCCAGGGACTTGATATCAGAGAACTGGAGCAGTTCCTCTCTGAACAACTCCAGGGTTCTCTGATCTTTCAGGGAAAGGAGATTGCAATCCCTGTGGAAAGTTCTGAGCGAAGTCCGTTTGATGACTTCTTCAGATCTCGCGATGGTGGAGGTACGTTCTGGAGCACTCCCACTGCCTATGTTGTGGTGCGAATCACAACAACCGATCCAAATGGTGCAGCGATTCCATCACAAAAGACCCGGTTCTCGGTCGTCAGGACCGGAAAACAGGCATCTGCACCTGCTGGCCGGACAGGTTCGCAAGGTTCACCGTCTGGAGAGGGTGGTGAAAAGGAGAAGTATATCCCCGACGTCCATTACGAGGATATCGGAGGTCTTGGACGGGAACTATCACTCGTCCGTGAGATGATCGAGTTACCGCTGCGAAATCCTGATCTCTTTAACCACCTTGGTATCGAACCGCCAAAAGGAGTGCTACTCTATGGTCCTCCGGGAACCGGTAAAACCCTGATCGCCAAGGCAGTGGCAAATGAAGTGAATGCCCACTTCATCACTCTATCAGGCCCTGAGATAATGAACAAGTATTACGGGGAGAGTGAGGGGAAACTTCGTGAAGTCTTTGAAGAGGCCGAGGAGCATGCACCGTCTATCATCTTCATCGATGAGATAGATTCCATTGCACCAAAGCGTGAGGATACCAAAGGCGAGGTTGAACGCCGGATCGTTGCACAGCTCCTCTCCCTGATGGATGGTCTGAAAAGTCGTGGCAAGGTTATCGTAATTGCTGCCACCAACCTGCCTGATAATCTGGATCCTGCACTGCGCCGGGGAGGAAGATTTGACCGGGAGATCGAGATTGGAATACCTGACATATCAGGAAGAATGGCGATCTTTCAGATCCACTCGCAGCGGGTTCCTCTAGACCTTGTGGGTATCACCATCGGTGAGGATCAACTGACTCGCGATGAAAAAATGCAGATCTCACGGCTTGATGAGGACATCTCAAATCTTGAAGGAAAGATATCCACTGACGAGAATACAGAGTCAAAGGCAGAGTCTGAACGAAGGCTTGCTGATATCAAGGCCCAGAAAGAGGAGGTTGAGAACCAGATACGTCGCCGGCTCTTCCTTCAGCCCTTTGCAAATCAGACCCATGGTTTTGTTGGTGCAGATATCAGCCTGACTGTAAAAGAGGCTGCGATGCATGCCCTACGTAAAGGACTTGAGAAGGTCCCGCCAAAAGATCTGAAAGAAGGGAAGATTGACAAAAATCTCATTGCATCCATCCGTGTAACCCCGGGAGATTTCCAGGCTGCTTTGTCTCATGTCGAACCGTCAGCCATGCGGGAAGTTCTCATTGAGGTTCCGGATGTTTCCTGGGATCAGGTTGGAGGCCTTGAAGAGGTCAAGAAGGATCTACGGGAGGCTGTTGAGTGGCCACTCAAGTACCCACAGCTCTTCAGTCACTTACAGACCAAGACACCGAAAGGAATCCTGCTCTTCGGTCCGCCCGGTACTGGAAAGACCATGATGGCAAAAGCAGTTGCCCATGAGAGTGAGTGCAATTTCATCTCTGTAAAAGGGCCAGAACTGATCTCAAAATGGGTCGGTGAATCAGAAAAGGGAGTACGGGAGGTATTTCGCAAAGCCCGGCAGGCAGCCCCCTCGATCATCTTCTTTGATGAGATCGATTCGCTCGTGCCAAAACGTGGGAGTTACTCTGATGCAACCCATGTAACCGAGAGTGTTGTCTCACAGATCCTGACTGAGATGGACGGGATGGAAGAGCTCAAGAACGTGACCATCATCGCAGCCACCAACAGGCCGGATATGCTGGACGATGCCCTGATGAGACCAGGACGGCTGGAGCGGCACATCTTTGTACCTCCACCAGGCAAGGAGGGAAGAAAGCAGATCTTTGAGGTATACCTGAAGGATTCGGGAACCCTTCTGACTGCTGATGTCAATATAGATGACCTAGCTCTCAAGACCGAGGGGTACGTGGGTGCTGATATTGAGGCATTGATACGTGAAGCTAAGCTTGCAGCCATGCGCGAGTTTATCGCTCTGATGGCTGGCCGGACAGATCGGGAACTTGAGGAGGCAGTAGCAAACGTCAGGATCACAAGCCGCCACTTTGACGAAGCATTTGGCAGGGTAAAGGGTTCACTTGATGAAACCACCCGTGAACGGTATGTCCGTGATTCGTGGAAGATCCTCTATAACCAGGATCAGAAAAAGATCCTGGAAAAAGCAGCATTCATCATCGCATCAGCAGAAAACCTTGGAATACCGAAGAATGAAATCAGTGAACTCAAAGATGCAATCTATAGCGGAACAATAAAAGACTTTACAGGTATTGAAAAACATACACAGGAACTTGATAAGAAATACAACCCCACCTAAGTAGGAGAGCGCCACAATCATGAGTGATACCCCACCAGAAGAGTTTAAGAATATCGAGGAACTGCTTAAGAAAGTCCTCGGCCAGACACTGGGCTCTGGTCAGATAAGACCTGGTGTCATCGGCGTCAACATTATCCTTGCAGGTGGAATGCCCCCCGGCTTTCCCGGAGGATATGGTGGAGGGGGTCCGGGACGGGATGTAGAACATCCTGATATCGAAGTTACCGAATGGGACGGCAGAGTGATGGCGACATGCGAGATGAAGGGTCTTGCAAATGAACACGTCAGCATCGCGTTCCAGGATAATACCCTTCATGTCATTGGGTATGATGGTACTACCCGGTACCGGAGCTCGGCAGTGCTCCCTCCTGTAATCGAATCATCATGTAACAGGACATTTTATAATGGTGTCCTGGAGTTGACCTGGCTTACCAGGGATATTGAGACCCCTGTCCAGACAACTGGAGATGATGCAGTAGAAATCTCTGTGGAAGAGATGAGTGATCAGGAGAATGATTCTCCTGATCACCCGTAACCACTAATTTCGTATTGTATTTCGGTAGACTTCATACGGCATTCTTCGCCGTTTTGTATCATTTCTTCAACCATTTTTTTGAGCATCGCAGGGAACACAGCACCGACCCTGCTCTGTACCGGTTTTCCTCCACAGAACCAGATAAATGTCGGGGTTGCCATCACTCCGTATTTCTCGGCAATCCATCCAAATTGAAGGATATTCAGCATGAGGAAACTGACTGATGGTGAGAATTCCTGTGCAAACTCCTCAATATATGGTTTCATCTGGGTACAGTGCCTGCAGGTCGGGCTGAAGAACATAACCAGCACCGGTTCACTGCTTTTTTCAACTGCATGTTCCCACTCGTGGTCACCGACTTCACGAAGCTTGGTTTCTGTCATATGGTTGTGTTAGAACAGGAGACCTCATAAACCTGTGTCTGAAATGATAGACGTATGACTGGTGAACTCGTGGAGATTACTATCGCTGTTTCACCTTCGCTTGCTGAGACACTCGATGCTGCAGCTGAACTGATGGAGATGAGCAGGGAGGATATGGTTCTGAAAATTCTGACACGATGGGAGAAAGAACAAAGGTTACCTTTGCATGGTACGGATAAATTATGTACTATTATTCCCGGGCTTTAAGTGGCACATGGCAGGTATGACTAGGAGTGAAAAATATGTTTCAATGATATGTTTGATGTGGCTGACGGTTAGATTTTGATTCGGCCAAAGCTGGTGAAAGTCCTGATATAGGGGAATAT
>NZ_DATMYY010000415.1:0-3166 GCF_035560735.1 Methanospirillum sp. | reverse complement strand
TGTGAATACAATCTGTAGGTTCTCTTTTGTTCAGGGGTATTCTCTTAATCATGATATTTGTTGAAATTGAGTGAAGATGGAAGTTGTACATATTTGCTGAGGAACTCTGGATGAAAATTAACTGTTGGGAATTTAAAAAGTGTGGCCGTCAGCCTGGTGGAGATAAAGTAAAGGATCTAGGTGTTTGTCCTGCTGCAATTGAGTCACGGGTTGATGGTGTGAACAATGGAGTACATGGTGGTCGTTCGTGCTGGGCAATCACCGGAACGTTATGTGGGGGGGAGATACAGGGCACTCACGCCCAGAAACTTGGTAATTGCCTGAACTGCGATTTTTATCAGTTAGTTCAGCAGGAAGAGCGGCCGAATTTTAAAACCGCAGGTTATATTGTGTCATTAATAGAACAGGAGTAGGTGCCCGGTCTGATTTCTCCTAACTTCTGTCCTGTCTCAAGTGAACAAGGAAGAACTGGGAACCGTCATGTTCAAATGACCTGACTGAAAGACCGGGTTGTTCCTGGGATCTTGCTGAAGGATTATTTGCGTTTAATCCATCATCGGTAATGGGAATCTCCTTTCTCTTGGCAGCTAACCGATGGATGTCCTCAACAGTCAGCAGACCGGTACTGGAGATATTGTAGTGGTGTGACTTGAAATCTGTGCACTCATCTGAAGTAATCCGACGTGCTGCATGATTTGCATATTGAATAGTACCCTTAATATCGATTAGGAAGAATGCATCATTATCACTCTCTATCGCACTGAGCATCATGTTCAGTCTATCTGCGACCTGCTCTTTTTCCCGTTCCTGTGCCATGAGCTCAAATGCCAGTGACAGACTTTCCGTAATTTCCATCATGAGCAGCACCTCCTCTTCACTAAAAAAATCTGCTTCATCAGAATGCAGTGTGAGTGCTCCGATTAATCCATCACTAACTTTGAGCGGAAATGACGCACTAGTGAGGAACCCTGCTGTGCAAAGAGCACGACCATATGATTCTTCATGTGGATAGCGTCTGTTGTCTGAACAGACATGAAATCTGTCTTCCTTTAGAGTATGCAGAGTTGGAACAGAGTCCGGACTTAAGAAGGGTTCTGTTGTCTTTCCCAGGGTATCCGGTGAAGTATCGTATGCAACAATTTCGGGGAGGTTGGTTACGGGATGGAGCATACAAACGGATGCTGCCTTAAATCCTCCTTGTTCAATAGCGATATGACAGACTTCCTTGGTGAGATCATCACGTGATCGTATCTGGTACACTGCTTTATTAACCCGTGAAAGGAGCGAGTACAGCCTTGCAAGGTGACGTATCTGATCCTGTGCCTGTCTTCGTTCGGTAGCCCTTCGGCATTTGTGTGCAAGTTCAGTATACTGAGCTTTTGCATCTCCCCCTTTTTGGAGATAAAAATCTGCACCAAGATTCAGAGCTTCGATTACAACCTCTTCCCTTCCCTTTCCGGTAAAAATAATAAATGGCTGGTTTGGGGATCGCTGCTTTACTTCCCTGAGTAGTTCGATGCCGTTCATGTATGGCATGTCGTAATCTGATACTACGATCTGGTATGGCCGCTTTTCCAGCCGTTCCAGCGCCTCCTTTCCATTTGATGCAGTATCAACGGTAAAATGTTCACGCTGTGTCAGGTAGAAGGATCCCAGGTCTAACAGAACCGGTTCATCATCTACGAGCAGGATAGAGATCATAACTCTGGTACAACTCCACTTAAGGTATTTATGCGGCGTTAAATTTCACTGGATATTGAATTAATCTATCGCAAACGGCATAGCGCAGGTTTCATGGTAAGAACTGCCGATACAATGCATATTATGTCTGGGAAGGATCAATATAGTGTGTTCACAATCGTGAATCACAGGAGAGATTTCATGAATTATGTCAAATCCAGAGCGGGAGCATATACGCTATCTGCCCGTGATTCTCCTGAATCATTCCTGGATGCAGGAGATAACATGATTGCATATATCTACCCGTGGGAACTTGTCAGAGGAGATTACTGTCATCGCTGATAGACGTTTTCACTCATCACAGAACATCACGCCTCTAAGGGTGATCCCGGACTGGACCCCTGGGATCATCAATATACCGTTAGCCGTGTCTGATCATCGCAGATATGGGTTACTGGGTGTATCTATGCCATTACATTACCTCGGATCAGAAGCCTTTGTATTATAGGCCGGATGGATTTATCCATCTCCTCCGGTTTCAAAATAGATCTGTCTAACCGTTCGTCTTAAATCAGTAACACTCCGGTTCAAAGCCCTTGTTGCCATGATAAATCTTTCAACAGACCTCATTCTTGTTGGATTCGGGTCAATATTTGTAGGAATTTTATCAGCACTTATTGGTCTGGGTGGTGGGTTTATCCTTGTTCCGATGTATACGCTGGTTTTTGGCCTTAATCCTGAAATCGCTATAGGAACCAGTATTACTGCGACTATTTGTACCACACTTTCAGCTACATTGTTTCAGTTCAGGGATGTAAAAGTGCATTTTCCTGTCATCCTGCGAATTATTTGTACCTCATTACCTGCAGCGGTTTTTGGTTCATATTGTATTCAGTTTCTCTCCGGATGGGTATTATCCGGCATATTTGGAATATTTCTTCTGATTATGGCCATCAGGCTGACAATCTGGACTGAAATAAAGCAACTTACATTCCGGTTTTTACCGAATGGAAATGAGGCAGAAAAGGAAGAACATGAGAGCGCAAAGGCACTTACAAACCCGTATCTCTATTCAACCGGATGTCTTGGTGGCCTTGTGAGTGGGCTGACTGGTATTTCTGGAGGGATTATTTTTGTGCCTGCATTGATTAGCAGGAATGTGCAGATCCAAAAGGCTGTAATAATATCTCTGGCGTCTATCATCGTCACTTCTTGTGGAGCCGCTGCAACAAGTCTCCTGCTGGGTCATGTGAGTCTCCCTTTTCTTATCAGTACCGCCATTGGTGTTTTTCTTGGAGCTGCTATCGGTGTACGATTATCATCCTATATCGCTCCCGAGATCGTCAGGTGGATGCTCGGAGTATCTGTAGGCATGATGGCCCTGATCATGATCATCAAAGCATCTACACTCGTGTGAATTTTCTGGATCTGTTTTTCTGGCCTGATGCAATGTTTACGAGTGGAACCTATCGATATGAGAAAACAC
>NZ_DATMYY010000414.1:0-8133 GCF_035560735.1 Methanospirillum sp. | reverse complement strand
CCTATAAAATCTGGAGTTATGCTCATGAACTTCGATAATCATAAATTTTTATTTTCAAAGATGAGGGACTATGATCTCTGACAGGGAGCGTGCAGCGTTTGAGGCAGGGATCAAACTGGGAGCACTCTATCACCAGTGGGTAGGAACTCCGGTTTCACGGGAATCAGCCGGATCCCTTGAGCATGCCATTGAGAACGCTCATATTCAGCAGCCATATGTTACCGAGATCAGTGTCGGTCTTGATCGCGAGGCGATGGTCCCTAACTCTTTCGGCTACAGTGAACTGGCGGGATTGATGCTGGATGTTGAAATGACAGTCAGGGTAAACCAGGCAACCTGTCATGTAGCGCTCTCACGCGAAGGCGAATATCCAATGATGCGAATCGAGTGGATCGATGAAGACTCCGAAGTTTCCAGTTCTTGATGATCATATCCATATTGATCCAAGAAATGGTCGCGGTATTGACGCAATAAAAGATTTCAAACGATCAGGTGGCACTCATATCTGCCTGGTAACAAAACCTTCCTGGTCGCTTGATGTTCACCCTTCTTCTGGCAATGATTATTCAACAGTCTTTGATGAGACACTGGAGATTGCTAAACAGATAGAAGAGCAGGGCATAGTCGTTTTTCCCCTCCTCGGTGTCCACCCCGCAGAGATCACCGTGCTGACTCCAAGGCTCACTCTAAAAGAGGCGACTACTGTTATGAAAAAAGGTCTCGATTGCGCTGCAACATATGTGAGAGAAGGAAAGGCAATCGGGCTTAAAAGTGGGAGACCCCATTACGAAACTTCACCAAAGATACTTGCTGCATCCAACGAAGTCCTCTCCCATGCTCTGACCCTCGGAGGGGAATTGGGTTGTGCCGTCCAGATCCATGCCGAGACTGGTCCGTGCGATGATGTTGTGGAGATGGCGAGATCTTTAGGGATGGATCCTTTGCGTGTGATAAAGCATTTCGGCTCACCAGAAACTCCCCTGATGCCTTCTCTTGTGGCCAAACATGAAAGTATACCTGAACTCTGCTTAGCGAAGAGAAGATTCACAATGGAGAGTGATTATATGGATGAAAACGAGCGTCCGGGAGCTGTAATGGGACCCAGATCAGTTCCCAGACAGACAACCAGCCTTCTTCAGGCAGGAAAAATTACTGAAGAAGATATATTCAGGATTCATCAGGAGACCCCTGAACAGGTGTACGGGGTAGAGATCAGAATATAAATGAAAGACGACATTATTTATGATAGCCCAATTTCAGTTTTTTGATTGAAGTTGTCATCAGTATAGATACTCATTTTTTCCCTTGCTGAGGGAATGATTTTACGTATTCAGCCGGTTCATATATACCAGATGTATATCAGGATTCACCGGTCAGCCGGCTGTCATGAGGTTGTAGGAATCTGCGACCATGAACTGCTTGGCACAACACTGAGTGAAGGAGACCTGAATGTGGTAATTAGCCCTGAATTCTTTGGTAGTCATCTGGCCACCGAAGAGGAAATTCTTGAAGCACTACGTGATTGTGAAAATATCAATATGTTTGGGGAACGATGCATCAATCTTGCTATCAGTCATGGATTCATTGACCAGGAATCATGCAGGATGATCGCCGGAGTTCCCCATGCAATTATACTCTGATTATTCTTTCTGAAATTATGGATCTACACGACGCAATATGTCCCAAATGTGGAGGCCCGTCAAAAGATGGAAGCCTCTGCGGCAAATGTTTAACTGGAGAGATCCCCTGGTATGTCTGTGACCCCCGGGTTTTCATCACCCGGTGTGGAGGCTGCGGTTCGATAAAAACGAGTGCAGGATGGGGAGATTCATCACGCGAACGTGAGGATTTGGAAGAGGATGCTGCAATATCCGCAATAAAATTTCATCAGGATGTAAAAAAACCGAACATATCAGTAAAGTTGGATCACCTCAGTATCAACCGGACGTATGCAGATCTTGAACTTTCAGGTACTCTGTTTGATGAAAATCTTGAGGGATACTGTTCACTTGAGATCGTTTGGCAGAACGAGTCCTGCGATCGGTGTAACCGTCAGCACGGGAACTACTACGAAGGTGTAGTTCAGATTCGGGCTGATGGAAGAAAGGCAACCATTGAGGAGCAGGAAGAATCACAACGGATTGCCGTACAGGTCGAGACCGAGATGCAGAATGACGGTGAACGCCTTTCATTTATCACAAGATTTGATGAAGGGCGTGAAGGTCTTGACATCGTTGTCGGTTCGCAGGCAATCGGAGAACAGATCTCGCGAGAGATTACAAAACGGCTTGGAGGGAGATTCTCTCTACACCCCACACTTGTGGGAGAGAAGAACGGACAGAAGCTCTATCGGGTAACCTATGCTGTAAGATTACCTAAACTACAGCGGGGAGATGTAATCGCAGTTCGCAATACATACGGCGAGATACTACACCAGGAAAATAAAACATACACATACCTCGATCTCAAGACCGGCCTCCCCAGGACAATCCCGGAATCAACTCCTTCGAGGTTTGTGGCTAATGTTCGTGATGCTGCTGTCTTTTCCGTCATCTATCAGGATTCAGGAATCATAGGTATTCTTGATCCCGAGTCAGGAAAGACTGAAGAGATAAACAGAGTCTCATGGCGCCATCCTGAAGTAGGTGATTCAGTCCGAATTCTCCGTGACAGCGAACGCACAATAGTAGTATGATGCAGGCTCGGCTGGTTCCGCTTACAGATATGGCTGTTCTTAAGACAGAACCCTGGGTAGACCAGACCAGACGACCCTTTGTGACAGCAGAAGGAGCATACATCCCGGTCAGAGAAGGATATCCTTCTACCCATATGCTTCCTTCACGCAGGCGATCAGGAAGAGGATACCAGAAACTTGGCGACGTTGTGATCTTTCATGGATCCCGTCCGAGCCGGGATGAGGTGGATGATATTAAAGCTCTGGAAAAGCCCAGAGGAATTTTTTGGATCTCCAGGCATGAAGGGGCTTTTAGGGAGCCAAAGATCTCAAGGATTGAAGGATCCGGAGGAGAAGTTACCCATCAGGAATCAGGAATCATCTACCGTTTAGATATTGAACGGGTCATGTTTTCTCAGGGAAACCGGGAAGAAAAGACACGAATATCAAAGATGATTCATCCCGGTGAAACCGTGGCTGATATGTTTGCAGGAATCGGGTATTTCTCTCTCGGGATGGCAAGGGCAGGAGCACAGATTCATGCAATGGAGATCAATCCCGTTTCATTTACATTTTTAGAGCAGAACACGTCACTAAATGGGCTCACCGGGAACATAAGAGCAGAAAACGGAGACTGTCGTGACCTTCTCTCAGGAGTGTATGACAGGATTCACATGGGCCACTTTGAGGCAGTCACATTTCTGAGTCAAGCACTCAGGCACGTCCATAAGAAAACTATTCTTCATGTACACATGCTTGGCGATCGTTCAGATGAGATCAAAAAAATCATTCACGATTCTTCGCTCAAGGCTAATATTACCATGCACAAAGTCAAGAAGGCAGGACCGAGAACCTGGCATCTGGTCGCTGACGTGGTGATAGAATGAACCTTCTCCAGGGAAAAACCATCCTTCTCGCAGTGACCGGGAGTATCGCCGCTGTTGAAACAATAAAACTCGCCCATGCTCTCCGGCGTCGTGGAGCAGAAGTACAGGCAGTAATGAGTGGAGCAGCAACGCAGATCATTCATCCAGATGCCCTGACATATGCCTGCAACCATGAAGTTATCATCAGAATTAGCGGGATGGTTGAACATGTCAAGTACTGCGGGGACGAACGCGTTGCTGACCTCCTGCTCATCGCCCCCTGTACTGCAAACTCTATCTCAAAAATTGCCTGTGGAATAGATGACACCCCAGTTACCACCTGTGCAACTACCGCACTTGGAAGTAAAATGCCAATCATCATCGTCCCTGCCATGCATCATGCCATGTTCCGCCATACTGCAGTGATGAAAAACCTTGAAACACTCAAGTTATGGGGCATTCAGGTTGTGGGTCCAAAAATTGAGGAGGGAAAAGCAAAGATTGCACCTGTCGATGAAATTGTGCTCTCCTGCGAACGGGAACTCTGTGGTAAACCCCTCGCTGGAAGGCACATCGTCATCACAAGCGGGAGATGTGAGGAACCTGTCGATGATGTACGAGTCCTCACTACCAGATCATCTGGGCTCATGGGACAGGAACTTGCTAAGGCTGCATATCGACTTGGAGCAGATGTCACAATAATCCACCGGGATAACCTTCCGGGATTCAAAAATATTCAGATTACTACTGCAGATTCTATGCTACAGACAGTAATGCAGGAGCTGGACTCTCATCATACTGACATCTTTATCAGTGCCGCAGCAGTCTCTGATTATGCACCGATCAAGTACCAGGGAAAGATTCCTTCGGGTCAGAATCCTGTCCTTAACCTGCATCCCCTCCCAAAGATCCTTGACAAAGCTATCACAAAAGCAGATCTTACAGTTGCTTTTAAATTAGGAGAAGAGAGTGTTCATGAAGCTCCCGCACTTTTAAGCAGAGGGATTACTTTGGTTGCTGCAAACAAACCAGAGAACATGGGGTCGAAAGAAGGTAAATACGATCTGGTTGACAGTTCAGGAACGATGAGTGTTTCAGGTTCAAAAGAAGACGTGGCACACGAAATATTTAATCTGATCATCTCAAGGCATCCCTCAAACCTTTCTCCGGCGATATCTGACCCACATGAATTATGAGTCCGTCACAAGTTACTGTCTTTTGTCCAGGCCATATTTCAGGATATTTTAAACCGGTGATCATTGGAGATCCAACAACATCAGGGAGCTGCGGTGGCGGTATTGTCATAAATTCCGGAGTTACCGTTGTTGCATCCAAAGCAGAAGAGACAATTATCCAGGTACTTCGAACATACCAGGATGAATCACAGATCGTATCTGATAATTCACCGGTGATCAGACACCTTTTGCAAAATCTCTCTCTTACCGCATCAATCAAAACGTTTTGCACACTCCCCCTTTCTTCGGGATATGGGCTTTCTGCTGCTGCCCTGCTTGCAACAGTTCATGCAGTTAACCGGCTGTTTGATCTTGGTCTTTCTCCTGAAGAATGTGCGTTGCAGGCTCACCAGGTGGAGGTAACTTCCCGGACTGGACTTGGTGACGTGGCAGCCTGCCAGGGGGGCGGATGGGTTATCAGGAAAGGACCGGGGATCATGGCAGAGATACTCAGATTTCAGGATCAACAGACAATTCATGCAATCACCCTAAGCCCCCTGAAAACTGAATCAGTCCTCTCATCACCAGAAATGTTGAGCAGGATAACTGCTGCGTTTCCGAAAATAGACCCAGACACTCTCGCCGGATTTTTTACCTGTTCACGAAGTTTTGCTGAAGCATCCGGACTCATCTCTCCTGACATAGAGAAAGTCCTAATCGACTGTGATGCCAATAATATCCCAGTAAGTATGACAATGCTCGGAAACGGAATATTTGCACTTGGAGAACGTGCAAAGGATCTCCTCAATCGGTATGGGGAGACTTATTCCCTGCAAATATCTCATACCGGGCCCCGGATTCTGGAGGTACTGCCATGATACCGGAAAGTCACCCGCGATATCGTTCTCTGGTAACCCGTGAACAAATGGCAGAAGCTGCCCGGTCAGGAATTGTGGCGCTTGAAGGTCTTACTGCTCATGGAAGAGGTGAGGCTTTTGATTACCTTCTAGGTGAGAAGACCAGTGCCAGTGCTGCTGAAGCAGAGCGGGTGGCTGCTGCACTCCTAAAGACAGCCCACCATCCGGTCATATCTGTCAATGGAAACACAGCAGCTTTGTGTGCCCAGGCAATTGCTGATCTTCAGAAGGCATCAGGGGCAATAGTTGAGGTAAACCTCTTTCACCGTACTGATGAGAGGGTTGCGGGTATTACCCGAATCCTTGAAGATGCCGGATGCCGCGTGCTCGATGGTCCGGTTGAGAGGTTAATTCCTCTCGAACATGACAGGGGCCTTTGTCATGCAAACGGTATGGCTGCCGCTGATCTGATTCTTGTCCCACTTGAAGATGGAGATAGGGCCGAGGCACTGATTGCAATGGGAAAGAAGGTAATTGCAATTGATCTCAATCCATTGTCCCGGACTGCAAATACTGCAACCCTTCCAATCATCGATGAGGTTACCAGGGCTATTCCAGCCATAACCGCAGCTTTCAAAACAATGGATCAGGAAGAAGCAGAAAAACTGACACGGAATCCAGATGGGAAGAGATACCTTCGTGATGCTATCATGACAATTAGGAGCAGACTGGATGATCTTTTGGATTGAGAAATTCAGGCCCGCGGATCTGGGCCAGATCATCGGACAGGAACGGGTTGTTGAAGTCCTCCGAAAGTTTTCAGATAGCCATATGCTTCCTCACCTGCTTGTAACCGGCCCACACGGTACCGGAAAAAGTATCGCTGTAGAAGCAACATTGAAGGCACTCTATGGTGATTCCTGGCAGGACAATGTCACAATATTTCAGACTGCAGACATGATGGAGCGTGGGAGATCATACCTTGAGACTGATGAGAGATTCATGCATCTCTACAAACCAGATGAATCCTTTCTCTCAAATCTGAAGCATGCAATAAACTCATACGCATCCATCAGACCCATAAACGCAGAGTTCAAGGTTCTTTGGTTTGAAGATGCCCACACCCTTTCACAGGATGTACAACATGCACTCCGCAGGATTATGGAGCGGTATAGCAGGACATGCAGATTTGTCTTCTGTACTACACAGGCATCATCAGTAATTCCTCCTATTAGTTCACGATGTCTTCCGCTCTTCTTCCTTCCTCTCTCCAGGGAGCAGATTCTGGCAAGACTCAAGGAGATTCTCCAGACAATGGGGGCCACAGATACCGTAAGTGATGAGGAACTCGGCATTCTTGTTGCTGCTGCCGGGGGAGATCTGCGTAAGGCTATCATGTATCTCCAGGTACGGGTTAGCACAGGAACAGAAATCACACCTGCGACTTTTGACGAGGGTGAAACCAGAAAAATTGCTGCAGCGGCGTTCATTGCAATGCAATCCAAAGATATCGCCACTGCACAGCGGCGTCTCGAAGGTCTGATGATCGAATACGGGCTTTCAGCCCGCGAGGTGCTGCAGGAACTGATGCTGATTGTGCGACGTGAATATTATCACCCAGATATTATCTCAAGTATCGCTGATACCGATTACATCATCACTCACGCTGGAAATGAATACCTACAGATGAATGCCCTTGCTGCAAAGATAGTCGGGGAGGTCTTTTTGTGAAATCAGCAGTACAAAGTGAACAAAAAGTTCAATCCCATTACGATGATATCGCTGATGTATATGATCAGCGGTATGATCACCGGGAAAGGGGAAGACAGTACTATGATCATATCTCTCAGGAAGTGCTGGATCAGATCGGTACCGGGGGAGAACTCCTTGATATCGGATGTGGGACCGGGCTTTTTATCAGAAGGTTTCTGAAACACGGGGGCAAAGTAACCGGTATAGACATCAGTTCAGGAATGATCAAACGGGCAACCACGATATTTCCATCTGAACAGTTCCTGGTAGGAAATGCAGAGTTCCTCCCGTTCGGCGAGAATTCATTTGATTCAATTTCAAGCCTCCTCGCCTTTTCTTACCTCACTAAACCAGACCAAACCCTCGAAGATTGTTTGAGAATATTAAAACCAGGTGGAAGACTGGCAGTCTGCACATTGGGAAAAAATGTTTTTACATCAAGTCTGCCAGCTCTGTTCACAATTGGGGAGAAGATGAAGATCCGCCGGGTTGGTGTCGGAAAGTTTACTGAACATTACTATACGGCTCAGGAGATGCACGAGCTCTTTGAAGCAGCAGGTTTTACAGATATTTCAATATACAGGTGCTCTTTTGCACATTTCACCTTTGCAGATCCACTCTTCTCAATTGCTAAACGGGTAGAACCGTTTATAGAGGAGAATATCCCCTATCTCGCATACAATCTTATCGCGAGCGGACAAAAACCACGGTAAATTAGGTATGCAAATTCCCCTTCCTGGTTTCTCACACCCTCCTCTTCCCGATAATTTTTCTGATTCATTCCATGTTGATGGAATGCCATATTATTA
>NZ_DATMYY010000413.1:0-2219 GCF_035560735.1 Methanospirillum sp. | reverse complement strand
ATTCACCCCGGTGCTCTGTATACCCCTCGGATTCCAGATAAGATTCTTATTTCAAAGCTTTTTCTGGATAGATTATAAGTATCATAGGGGTCTGATTCTCAATAATCTTCACTCCGATGTCCTATAAGAACTCAAGAGAGAACTGCAAAAAAAGGGATTCGGAAAAGTCAGACTGTGAGATTTCCCTCCTGGCTTACCTTCCCATCATTGATCTCTATCTTATTGAGGTCTGTAACACTACCGTATCCATTTCCATAGTCTGCGTAAAGACCTGTAGCATAGATACCATCTGGGAGTTGAGAAGAAACCAGGCCAACTGTGCCTTCAACAGTAATATTTCCCAGATTTATCCAGTCTGACTCATTACTATCTGGATTAAAAAGTTCTGCATAGGTATCGATTTTGTCCCCCCTGGCAGGAACCATCGTTGCCCGGGATATCAAAACTTCACCAGTACTGTCGATAGTATATGGTCTGAATTCAAGATCTGTCTTCCCTGTTTCGGGATCAATGTAAGAATACAGATACATATTATCCTGGATACCATCATGAGTAACATTGACTTTTGATGAATATTCCTCAATTCCATCGTCAGTAGTATCCTCATAAAACATCCCCAGAAGAGCATATTTGTCTGATGCAGAACTGTCTTTCAGATAAAACCATGTACCGTCCCATTCTGGAATTGAATAGGTACCCTCTGTATCAGCAACTGCCGGGGTTTCACCAAGAGCAATGAGGTCATTTGTGTGTGGGTCGTATGCAAAATACTCTACCCATACTGATGCGGTTCCAGAAGGATCTGTTAACTCATAGGAATTAGTTCCTGTACTATTCAATTCCGGTTTTTCATTATCTGTTGATTGTTTAAGGAGAAAATCTTCAATAAAGGAGTCCCATCCAGGGGTTACCTTAACATTAACCCCGTTTTCAAGATATTGGTCATGGGAAATTCCCTGGGGATCCATAATAGAGAGCCCTCTTGCATCAGGTATGTACTTATCATGACGCTCATACAAAACCGCCTTGTTAATTGACTCATTTATACTTTCTCCAGCTTTATCTGCTCCTGGGACATGTGCCATCAGATACTGAACCAGTAAGGAGAGATCTACGCTCGTCCCCCCACCTGTTCCTGGTTCTTGTGCAAACTTTGTAGAATTTCGGTAGGCTTTTCCAATAACCCGAAATCCGGTGGTTTCTCCCATCACATGACTGAGCGATGTACCCAAGTCCTCAAGTTTATTCGCAATTTCAGGCATCATTTTTAGATCAAGGACTGATAGCGTCTTTCCGGAGTCCCCTGGTGCATCCACAAAAGAATCGACAATTGCCCTGCTTATATTAAGAGGATTTTCAGATGGATTCTGGGCAAGGCTCTTCATCCATTTGGCATACTCCCATCCTGATCCCGGCTCAACCTCTTCAGATCCAACGAAATATTTCCCGTATGGCGAAAGCCCGGTGGCAACTTCAAGTTCACTCATGAGACAAGCATCAAAGCCGATGACTTCAGGTGTGAATTTTGTTTCATTGAAAACTGATTCAATATCAGCAAGACTTTCCATATTTCCAGAATTTTCATCAGAGCCAAACCCTCCGTACCCGCCTCCATGATCCCAGAATATCAGGTAGGTATGATCAGCACTGTACCGCTCATTCACCCAATTAATGAAAGTCTTCAATCCTGTAGGAGATCCCATATCAATTGAAGGATCAGAGAAACTGCTGATACTTTCGTCACCGATAACATCATTTTGCAGATCTTTTCTTAACTGGTTGTAAGATGCGATTGTCATTCCTTTCCATCCGGTTTTATTCGCACCACCATAGGCAACCACGATTTCAAGATCTCCCGGAATGATATCCCCAACCCCGTTGTTTATCTGTTTTATGTTTTCAGTTCCTGCTCCATCTTCTGACTCAAGATCACTTCCAACCATGTATATCATGACAAGTGATTTGGTATGAGAGGGGGTTTCGTTTCCTGCCATCGATGTTTCTGCTGCTGATACAACCAGAAATGTCGAAAAAAGAACTGCTAATACAATGATAATCTCTCGTATGTGCCTCATGAATTCCTCCATTCACCCTAATGGTTTCATTGATTGATGAAGACCAATATGCATAATTTACGTTTAACCTAATTAATTCTCCCGGGTAAAAATGGAATTTTGAAAATTCCACATGGTGTATCAAAACCTAAAATAGGTGATAAT
>NZ_DATMYY010000412.1:0-15411 GCF_035560735.1 Methanospirillum sp. | reverse complement strand
GGGCTCAAAATTACTGTATACTTATAACTTTTGCAATGGTTAACGAAAAACGTTTAAATTATCTCATTCTTATTGATATGTATGAAAGATGGTCTGCTCACCGACCGGCAGAAAGAGGTCCTAAGATATCGGAAGTCAGGCCTGACTCAACAACAGATTGCCGATATCATCAATACATCAAAGGCGAATGTCTGCACTATTGAGAAATCAGCGATGGAAAACATCAAACGTGCACGGGAGACGATTGAATTCTTCCACAGTCTGGATTCACGTCATCTCTGTACGATTGGTAAAGGTCAGGATCTGCTTGAATCAGTCCAACAGGTATTTGACGAAGCAGAAAAAATTGGTATCAAAGTTAAGTACGATACTGTTCAACTGATGAACAGGATTCGTGATGAGATCCCTGAGAAGAACCGCTCACGGTATGTGCGAAATCCAATTGAGGTCTACATCAAAGATGATGGAGATCTCTACTTTGAATGACGCTTCCTGTTAGCAATACCTTTATTACTCTTTTTCTCTCATATGTATGAAGCCTGAATCTATGGGTATTTTTGTGTACCTGTATATTTGACAGTTATTTCGTAGAAAAATGATATTTCTGCGAAGTGACAGGATTGCGTTCATCGCAATGGGCTGATATAGTGGGATGTGATTTCGGCAAGGGTGGACGATGCGGCCCGTTATCTGTGATTAATCACAGGTCAAGCCTGAATTTCACGCATCTTACGAGAGACCGGTATCTGAACGCATTACGTCTGACCGCCTGACTACACGCCAAGGAGTTTGTTCTGGCACCCTCTAAATTGAGGGCGCATATGACCTCTGGTACCTTGACGTTGTGGGGAGAGGCTGGTCTTAACGTTCGTTCAGCAGATGTTCGCTCTATGCAGCTTCTGCTGTAGGTATACTTCGTGTCTCTGATCCTGCATCGATTATCATTTGGTCACGAATAGTGCCTGAATGATCTGATACAGACAGAAGGACTGATTGAAAAATGCCAAACGTACACAGACCCCGCATGGGTTCCCTGGCATTCAGCCCGCGGAAACGGGCGAAGAGCCAGGTACCGAAATATCATGCATGGCCCGCATATGAAGGAGAGCCAGCGCTCCAGGGTTTTGCCGGATATAAGGTAGGAATGACTCATGTCATTATGGTCGACGACCATGTAAAGAGTCCAAATGAAGGCAAGGACATCATGGTTCCGGTCACCGTTGTAGAAGTACCTGACATGAAGGTTGCTGCAATTCGTGTTTACCGCAAAGATACCTACGGTTACCATCCAATGACCGAGATCTGGGCAGAAAACCTTGAGTCTGATCTTGGACGCAGAATCAACCTGCCAAAGAACTACAAGCGCGAAGAGGCTGAAAAGAAGATTCGCGAAGCTATCGAGGCAGATAAAATTGTCGAGGTTATTGCAATAACCTACACAAGACCTGCACTCCTCACTGGTGTCCCAAAGAAGGTCCCTGACCTTATGGAGACACGGATTGGTGGTGGAAGTATGGCAGAGCGGTTCGACTTTGCTGTTGGCATGCTTGGTAAGGATGTTGACATCCGTGGCATGTTCCAGGTTGGTCAGTACACCGATGTTACTGCAATCACGAAAGGAAAAGGTACCCAGGGTCCTGTAAAGCGCTGGGGAGTTCACCTCCGTAAACGCAAGCACTCACGTGGTGGCAAAGAACGCCATGTTGGTACACTCGGACCATGGAATCCTCACCACGTACGGTGGCAGGTTCCAATGATGGGTCAGATGGGATACCAGCAGCGGACTGAATATAACAAGCGCCTCATCCGGATTGGTGAAGACGGGGCAGATGTTACTCCAGAAGGTGGATTCCTGCACTACGGCGAAGTCCGGAGCAGATATGTCCTCATCAAGGGTTCACTCCCCGGTCCATGCAAGCGTCTTGTAAGAATCAGACATGCAATCCGTCAGGGTGAGCACAAGGCCCGCGAGCCGGTGGTCGAATTCGTGAGCCAGCAGAGCAAACAGGGGTGATCTAGATGAAAGCACAGGTTTTATCATTGTCAGGTTCGATTGACCATGAGATCGAACTCCCGTCTGTCTTTGCGTCCGAGTACCGTCCAGATTTAATCAAAAAGGCGGTCATCTCGATTCAGAGTCACCGGTATCAGCCCCATGGAGCATACGTCTATGCAGGTATCACTAAATCAGCCGTCGGCTGGGGTAGTGGTCGTGGTGCATCACATGTTCCACGTCTGAAGAACAGCTCCCGGGCTGCAAAGGTTCCACAGGCAAAAGGTGGTCGTGAGGCACATCCGCCTGTAGTTCAGAAAATTCTGACACGCGACATCAACCGCAAAGAGAGAAGAAAAGCTCTTAGTTCAGCAATTGCGGCAACTATCAGCGATGAACTCGTCAAGTCACGAGGACATGTCTTTGAAGGTTCTCTTCCGTTTGTTCTGACCAATGAGTTTGAATCACTTGGAAAGACACGCGATGTCATTGCAGCACTGCGCGCAATTGGTGTCTATGATGACGTTCTCAAGGCAGAAGGCTCACGCAAAGTCCGTGCAGGTCGCGGAAAGATGCGTGGTCGCCGGTACAAACAGCGCAAGAGCCTGCTTATTGTAACCGGAAACGAGCCACTGCGTGCAGCTCGTAACCTCTCTGGTGTAGATGTCTGCCCGGTTAACAGTCTGAATGTTGAACTCCTCGCTCCAGGTACTCAGTCTGCACGGCTGACTGTCTGGACTGAAGATGCAATCGTCAGGCTCGGGGGTGAACAATAATGGTTCTGAAGTACCCGCATGCAACTGAAAAGGCAACCTACGGGGTAGAGAACGAGAGCAAACTCCAGTTTCTGGTTGATCGCGACGCAACCAAACCGGAGATCAAGAAGGCGGTCGAGAAAATGTTCGGCCAGCAGGTCACCTCAGTGAGGACGATGATGACCACCAAGGGTGAAAAGAAAGCCATCATCGGATTTACCAATGAAAAGGCCGCAGAGGAGATTCTCAGCCGTCTCGGCATAATGTAAGGTGGTGCAAGATGGGACATCGAATCACAACACAAAGCCGTGGACACGGAGGACCAACCTACCGTGCACCGTCACACCGGTACAAGGCAGAACTGCGTCACCTTGGACGCAATGACACCACGGTTAATGCGGTCATTATTGACATTGAGCATGATCCGGCCAGGCACACACCTATTGCCAAGGTCGAAGTTGAAGGCAGTGAGAAGAAGTACGTTCTTGTTCCGGAAGGACTTGGAATCGGGGACACAATGTCCTGGGGATCTGAAGTTTCCTACAAGAATGGAAACACACTTCCAATGTCAGCAATTCCGACCGGTGCATACATCTGCAACATTGAAGCCAGACCAAACGATGGTGGAAAGTTCGTCCGTGCAGGTGGCGTTCAGGCTATGATCACCGACAAGATGGAAGGCCGGGTTGCAGTCCGGATGCCAAGCGGAAAGACCAAGTGGTTCAACGGCCAGTGCCGTGCAACCGTTGGTGTTGTCGCAGGCGGTGGCCGCAGTGAGAAGCCATTCGTCAAGGCCGGTAAGAAATATCACAAGATGAAGAATACCGCAAGCAACTGGCCACGGGTCAGAGGTGAAGCTATGAATGTTATCGATCACCCATTCGGTGGTGGAGGACATCAGCACGCCGGCAGACCAAAGACAGTGAGCCGCGGAACATCCCCTGGCCGGAAGGTTGGGCACATAGCCGCACGCCGCACAGGCAGAAGGAGGTAAGCGGATGGCAAAGAAGATTCAGAAGAAATTGCCACGGCGAAAGGAAGAGTTCACATACCATGGATTCAACGCCGAGGCTCTCAAATCCATGACTATTGAGGAACTGCTTCCAGTCATGCCCTCACGGGCACGGCGGAAGGTTCTCCGTGGATGGACCATCAGCGAGGACAAACTTCTTGCTGATATGCGTAAGGGTGACAACCGAGTCAAGACTCATGTCCGCGATATGATCATTCTCCCAGAGATGATTGGACGCGAGATCGAGATTTACAACGGAAAGGAGTTTGTTAAGGTTGAGATTCAGCCTGAAGCAGTCTTCCATTACCTTGGAGAATTCGCCCTGACACGAAGGAAAGTCGCTCACGGTTCTGCTGGTATTGGAGCAACACGGTCGAGCAAGTTCGTTCCACTGAAGTGATGTGAATGGGAAGAATCGAGTATTCAAACAAGGTGGAAGGGGACAATCTTGCCCGTGGCAGGGTGAATGAGGCACCTATCTCCCCCAAGCACGCAATTGAGATTGCCCGGTTTGTCAGGGGGAAATCCCTTGCAGAGGCTGAAGCATACCTGAATGATGTGGTTGACCTGAAAAAGGCCATCCCCTTCAAGAAATTCAACCGGAATGTGGCCCACAAACGCGGTCTTGTCGGCTGGGATGGCGGTCGCTACCCACAGAAGGCAAGTCTGGTTTATCTCCGACTCTTTAACAGTGTTCGCAAGAATGCTGAGTACAGCGGACTCGACACGGAAAAACTCCGTATCATCCATGTGTCAGCAAACCGCGGGATCCGTCGCCGGAGTTTCATGCCCCGTGCAATGGGCAGGGCAACCCCCAAAGATCGGCAGACCGTCAACATCGAGATGATCGTCTCCGAGCAGGAGGCCTGAACGTATGGCAGTAGAACGTAAGTTTGTAGCAGACGGCGTACGGAAGGTCCGGGTTGAGAAGCATCTCTCCCGCGAGCTCAAGCGTGCCGGATATGGTGGTATGGATCTCATCCGGACACCTCTCGGCACCCAGGTGACGATCTTTGCAGAGAAGCCGGGTATCGTCATTGGAAAAGGTGGAAAGGTTGTTCGCAGCCTGACCCAGGACCTTGCAACAGTCTACGGGGTAGAATCACCCCAGATTGAGGTCCAGCAGGTTGATAATCCGAATCTGAATGCACAGATCATGGCAGAACGGCTTGCCAGTGCACTTGAGCGCGGCTGGTACTTCAGAAAAGCAGGATCATCCACGATCCGCAGAATCATGGAGTCTGGCGCACTTGGTTGCGAGGTTGTCATCTCCGGGAAACTTACAGGAGCCCGTGGTCGTGTCCAGAAGTTTACTGAAGGATACATCAAGCACTCTGGAGATCCGGTAAACACCATCGTCGAGAAAGGATTTGCAGTAGCAATCAAGAAACTCGGTGTTATCGGTATTCAGGTTCGGATTATTCCGCCAGGTGCACAGCTTCCTGATCACTTCCAGGTAACAGCAGTTATTGAGAAGAAGAAGGCAAGCCTTGCTCCTCATCTGACCAAGATCTCATCAGACTCTGTCGTTGATGAGGATGTTCCACTCGAAGAGATGCTTGACGAGCCAGATGTTGAGGAGGACCTCTAATGGCAATCTTCAGAGCACATGATGTTAGTCAGCTCTCTGATGTTGAACTGGTAGAACAGGTCGACAAACTCAAGATGGAACTGATCCAGTACCGCGGTAAAGTCAGCGCCGGTGGTGCTCCTGAGAATCCAGGACAGATCCGCGAAATTCGCCGGACTATTGCCCGGATGAAGACTGAACAGAACCGCAGAACCCTGGCATGATCACACCGCAGAACATCCTGTTCCATGAACTCATCGGACTGGATGTCGCTGTGGTACATGCCTCAAGCCCATCCCTTGTGGGAATCACCGGACTCATCATCGATGAGACCAAAAACACGGTCATGATTAAGACTGTTTCTGGTCTGAAGATGGTGGGAAAGAAGGGGATAACCCTTCGAACCCGGATTCCCGGGGGAAAAGTCGTTGACCTGGATGGCTCAGCACTCCTGATGGCTCCAGAGAGACGGACAACAATGCGAATCAGAAAATAAAGGTTCAAAATGGCAAGAAATATCGGATTTAACGTCCCCACGCCGGAAAAAGAGTGTTCGGACGTAAACTGCCCGTTCCATGGCACCTTGCCGGTGCGCGGCCAGGTGATCACCGGCAAAGTCGTGAGCGACAAGATGACGGGGTCGGTAGTGATCAGGAGGGACTACCTGCACTTTGTCAAGAAGTACCAGCGGTACGAGAAGCGAAGTTCAAAGATTCATGCACACAACCCACCATGCCTCCATGCACGGGTTGGAGATACTGTGAGCATAGCCGAGTGCAGGCCGCTCTCCAAGACCAAGACCTTCGTGGTTATTGAGGTGAACAAGTCATGAGGGGTCTAGGGATAAAGGTCCCCCGTTCAGTAAGCACCGGAACCAGACTGGCCTGTGCAGACAACACCGGAGCCCGGTTAGTTCAGGTTGTCTCGGTCTTTGGATACCATGGTGTCAGACGCAGGCAGCCAAAACTCGGCCTTGCTGACATCGCCACGGTAAGTGTCAAGAAGGGTACACCCGACATGCGGAGGAAACTCGTGCGTGCCGTGGTCATCCGCCAGAAGAAAGAGATTCGTCGCCCAAGCGGACTTCGCCTCAGTTTTGAGGATAATGCCGTTGTAGTCGTCGACGAGAAGAATGAGCCACGTGGAACTGAGATCAAGGGTCCGGTTGCTCGTGAGGTCGCGATTCGGTACCCACGTATCGGCTCGATGGCCACGATCATCGTGTGAGTGGTGCGAATGGTAAGGATTGCAAGTAAACAACCAAGAAAACAGCGCAAAGCCCGGTATAATGCCGCGCACCACGAGCGCGGATCCCTTCTGCACGCGTCCCTTTCCAAGGAACTGCGTGAGAAGTACAACCAGAGAAGTGTCCGTGTTATCAAGGGCGACACTGTCAAGGTCATCCGTGGTGACCACTCCGGGACATCAGGCTCCGTGGACTTAGTAATAACCAAAAAATCCCAGATTGTCGTAGATGGCGTATCTGTCAAGAAGGCAGACGGTACTGAAGTGCCACGCCCGATTGATCCCTCAAATGTTATCGTTACTGAACTGAATCTTGAGGACAAGCGACGCGAGCAGAAACTGGGTGGTGAATAAGATGGGACAACACCTGAAGAGAGTTGTAGCACCAAATTCCTGGGGTATTGCAAGAAAGACGACAAAGTTCGTCATGAAGCCCTCCCCAGGACCGCACAACACCAATGCACTGCCGATCGCTGTCTGGCTTCGTGATCATATCGGGGTTGCCCGAAATATGAAAGAAGTCAAACAGATTCTTCGTCAGCGTGAAATACTGGTGAACGGCCGTGCATGCAGACATGCAGACATGGGTATCGGTATCTTTGATATCATCTCCATCCCGAAGACCGGCAAACACTACCGTATTCTTCGTGACGCAAAGGGCCGACACAAGACCATCCAGATTGACGCAGAAGCTGCCCAATCAAGGCTTGTCAAAATCACCAACAAGACGATCATCAAGGGTGGCAAGGTTCAGCTGAATCTGCGTGACGGATCAAACATCATCGCAGACAACAGTTATACAACCGGCGATTCAGTCGTTCTCTCCCTGAAAGATGGCGAGTTAAACAAGATTCTCGATCACTTCCCATACCAGACCGGAAGCATGGTTATGGTTATCGGAGGAAAGCACTCCGGCAACATTGCCCGGATTACTGATCGTGTGATTGTGAGTGGCAGTCTTCCAAACCGTGTTCTTCTCAAGGATGAAGAGACCGGAGAGTCTTTTGAGACCATCGATGAGTATGTTGTCACCGTTGGCCGCGAGAAGTCAGCAGTCGACAACTGGGGGATTGAGGAATGAACCCAAACCGTGAGGTTTCAGTCGACAAGATTGTCGTCCACATGGGTGTCGGAGAGGCAGGAGACCGTCTTGTCAGTGCAGAAAAGATTCTGAGTGAGATCACCGGAAACAAACCGGTTCGTGGAGTTGCAAAACAGACAATTCCAGCATTTGGTCTCAGAAAAGGACAGCCCCTCAGCTGCAAAACCACTCTGCGTGGTAATACAGCTGAAGAGTTCCTGGTCACTTCTCTGAAAGTTGTCGGGAACAAACTGTCAGCACGGGCAGTCGACCAGCAGGGGAATTTCTCCTTTGGTGTCGAAGAACACACCGATTACCCGGGTCAGAGTTATGATCCAAAGATCGGAATCTTTGGTCTCGATGTTACCGTTGTCGTTAAACGTAATGGTGTCCGGATTGCCCGGAGACATATTCAGACCAAGAAACTTCCGCTGAAGCAGCGGGTCAGCCATGAAGACACCGTTGGTTTCCTGAATGGAAAATATGGCGTGGAGGTTCAGTAATGTCTGAGAAGGCTGGAAAAGAAAGGACAAAAGTTTTCGGACGCGGAGCACATGAGTGCAAGCTTTGCGGACGCAAGCAGGGACTTGTCCGCAGATACAGTATTTACTTCTGCAGACAGTGCTTCAGAGAATGGGCCAGCAAGCTGGGCTTTAAGAAACTGAACTGAGGAGGAGAGTAATGGCAAGACTGAATACGGTTGCGGATGCGTTATGCACGCTCAAGAATGCAGCAGATACCGGACGGGCAGAATGCATCGTCCAGCCTGCAGCTACATTGATCGGTGAGATGCTCCGCGTTATGAAAGAAGCCGGTTACATCAGGGAGTATACCCTTGTTGAAGACGGCCGTGGTGGCCAGTTTAAGGTAACCATGTCTGGTATGATCAACAAGTGTGGTGCCATCTCCCCCCGGTACTCGGTAAAGCTGGCTGACATGGAAAGCTGGGAACAGCAGTACCTCCCATCCAAGAGCATCGGTATGCTGCTGATCTCTACTTCAAAAGGTGTAATGCCTCATCATGAAGCACGTCAGCTCGGAATCGGCGGCGAATTGCTGGGGTACGTATACTAAGGGTGGAACAGATGTCAGCTCAAAGAACTGTATCCATTCCAGAAGGAGTCACCGTTACCATGGTTGACTCTGTTCTGAAGGTAAAAGGACCCAAAGGCGAACTACATCGAGACATGTGGCATCCGGCTATCAATATCGCAATTGAAGATGGTCACGCTGTCTTTACCACTGAGTCGTCAAAGAAGCAGGTTGTGGCAATGGTAGGAACCCTTGCTTCACACTGCAAGAATATGTGCACTGGTGTGACCTCAGGTTACCAATACAGCCTCAAGGTTGTTTACAGTCACTTCCCGATCCAACTGAAGATGCAGGGCGAAAAACTTGAGATCTTCAACTTCCTTGGTGAAAAATATCCACGGTATGCCCGTGTTCTTCCGGGAACATCAGTAAAACTCGGAACTGACGAGGTAACTGTGACCGGTATTGACAAGGAACTGGTTGGTTCTACTGCTTCAAATATCGAAAAGGCAACCCGAATCCGGGATCGCGATCCCCGTGTATTCCAGGACGGGATTTACATTGTTGCCAGGGGTGAACAGTAATGGTATCAGAAATCAGACGTCTCCTGCGTGTAAGAAAGGCAAAAGAAGCCCGGTTTAAACGTGAGGGCGTTGATAAGAAGGTAACCATCAAGGACTCCTGGAGGAGACCCCGTGGTCTGCACAGCAAGCAGCGTAAACTCCGCAAGGCCAAGGGACCACACCCGGATCCAGGGTACGGCAGTCCTCTTGCAGTCCGTGGAATGCACCCATGCGGTCTTCGGGAAGTCAGAGTCTGTAATCTGAAAGAGATGGAAGGACTCAACGCTGCAACACAGGCAATCCGTATCGGTGCAACTGTCGGTCGCAAGAAGCGTGAGATCATTCAGAACAAGGCCGCAGAAGCAAAAATCCGCGTCCTTAACTGGAAGGATGCAACCAAGCCTGCAGCAGCAGGAAAATCTGCATCAAAAGTCTCCAAGACTGATGCAAGCGAGGAGGAAGAATAAATGAGTCAGATTTCTGGTCAGAGACGCCTGGCTGCCAAGGTCCTCAAATGCGGTCTCAACCGCGTTTGGTTCGATCCTGAAAAGATCGACGACGTGCAGCGGGCTATCTCTCGTGAAGACATCAGAAACCTGATCACGGAGGGAGCAATTGCTGCCCACCAGAAGGTGGGCAATTCCCGTGGACGGGCACGTGTCATGATGGCAAAGCGGAGTTACGGACACCGTAAGGGTCCCGGCCGCAGAAAGGGTGCAATCGGCTCGCGTACCGTAAGTAAGGAACGCTGGGTTTCGCGTATTCGTGCCCAGCGGAAGGTACTCCGTGACCTGCGTGAATCTGGTGAGATTGAGCGTTCCGTGTACCGCCGGTTCTATCGGCGTGCTGCTGGTGGTCAGTTCAGGACTGTAGCACACCTGAAAGCCCAGATTGAGATTGGGAGGGCACAGTAATGGCAACAGGTCCACGATACTTTGTCTCCTTCCGCCGCAGGCGTGAAGGAAGAACCGACTACCATGCCCGGCATAAGCTGGTTGTATCAGTCCGTCCCCGGATGGTAGTCAGAAAGACCAATAAACACATCATCTGTCAGATGGTGACTGCCCACCTTGAAGGTGACCGCACTCACGTTACTGCAAACTCTGCAGATCTTCGCAAATTCGGGTATGAGGGTTCATTATGCAACACCCCTGCAGCATACCTGACTGGAATTCTGTTTGCAGTTCGGTCACTCAATGCAGGCAAAGATGCTGCAATCCTCGACATTGGCCTTCACCGGGCAAGTCCGGGAGCACGTGTCTTTGCAGCACTGAAGGGTGCAGCAGAAGCAGGTCTTGACATTCCGCACTCTGAGGAAATACTTCCCTCTGATGAGCGGTGTAACGGAGAACATATCGCAGCATACGCCCCCGACCGTGCAGGAGCCCTGCCTGCCAATGTGGCAGCAACTCGGGATGCAATCATGGGGGAGCTGAACTGAGATGGCATACGAGAAGACAGAATGGGTACCCCTGACCGGTCTTGGACGCATGGTCCAGTCCGGTGAGATTAAGAGCATTGACGAGGCGCTCGCCAGTGGGAAACCCATCAAAGAACCTGAGATCGTTGATGCATTCCTCCCTGACCTCGTGGATGAGGTGCTCGACATCAACATGGTACAGCGAATGACCGATTCCGGTCGTCGTGTCAAGTTCAGGGCTGTTGTCGTCGTTGGAAATCACGACGGATATATCGGCTTTGGACAGGGCAAAGACTCCCAGGTTGGAGACGCGATCAAGAAAGCGATCGTGAATGCCAAGACACATGTGATCAAGGTAAAGCGTGGGTGTGGTTCATGGGAATGCGGGTGCATTCATCCACATTCAATCCCGATGCAGGTAACTGGTGTTGCAGGTAGTGTCAAAGTCACGCTCAAGCCTGCACCACAGGGAATTGGCCTTGTTACCGGAGACATTGGTAAAAAGGTGCTTGACCTTGCCGGTATTCGCGATGTCTGGGCACAGACTCAGGGTCAGACCCGGACTACCATCAACTATGCAAAGGCTACCTTCAACGCTCTGAAAGCGACCAACATGATCAGGCTGGGAGGAAAGGAGTAATGTATGCTGTTGTTCAGGTCCGCGGAACGGCTAAGACCCGCCGGGAGATCAAGGACACCCTGAAGATGCTCCGCCTTCACCACATCAACCACTGTGTCATCATCCCTGACACTCCGGCTTATGTCGGAATGATTCGCAAGGTCAAGGACTTTGTTGCATATGGTGAAGTTGATGCCTGTACTGTTGAAGAACTTCTGAAAACCCGTGGACGGCTCACTGGTGATGCACATCTTTCAGATGAGTACATCAAAGAGAATTCCCAGTATGCGGGAATCTCCGAGTTTGCAAAAGCACTCTCATCAGGGGAGGCACGGCTGGCAGATGTTCCCGGACTCAAGCCGGTTCTGCGGCTCCACCCGCCACGGAAGGGGTATAAGACCACCAAGAGGACCTACCAGCAGGGCGGTTCACTCGGGTACCACGGGGAGAATATTAACGATCTCCTCTACAAGATGAGGTGAGCAGATGCCAGTCAATAAGCGATCCAAGTACCGTGGCTCACGCACCTGTGGTGGTGGGACCCATAAGAATCGTCGTGGAGCAGGAAACCGCGGAGGCAGAGGCAATGCTGGTGTCAATGCACACCACTTTGTCAAGGCCTACCTCGTAAGAGGTCCGGTTTTTGGTAAGTGTGGATTCAAACACTACCATGAGCCTACAATCACCGGAGATGTTCTGGATATTGGTGAGATTGATCAGATCATACCAATTCTTGTCAGAACTGGTGCAGCACAGGAAGTAGGCGATACTGTTGTACTTGATGCAACAGTCCTTGGTGTTGAGAAGGTTCTTGGTGGTGGAAAGGTCAGCCACAAGATGAAAATCACGGCCGCGGCGTTCTCCCAGCAGGCGATCGCCAAGATTGAGGCGAAAGGCGGTCATGCGATGACCTCCTGAACCTCTTTTTTGGGGGAATATAATGGGTGAGATTCTAGACCGGATGGAGCCTCTTCTGGCTATGATGCCAGCAGTAAAAGCTCCTGAAGGTCACGTTCATTTCAAGAACAAACTGGCATGGACGGCTGGCATACTGTTAGTGTACTTTATACTGACCAACATTCCTGTGTTTGGTCTTGCTTCGTCCTCCCAGGATATGTTCGAGTATTACCGTGCTCTGCTTGCCGGAGCTAGCGGTTCAATCGTTCATCTTGGTATCGGACCAATCGTTACTGCTTCTATCGTTCTTCAGCTCCTCAAGGGAGCAGACATCATCCACATAGATACCAGTGAGATAAAAGGGCAGATCCAGTACATGGGACTGCAGAAACTCATGATCTTTGTGATGATTGCTGTTGAAGGAGCACCGATGATTGTGGGTGGATTCTTAAAGCCGGATCCGGCTGTTGCACTCGCACTCTTTGGTGGTAATTCATCCATACTTGCATTCATCATCTTCCTGCAGATATGCCTTGGTGGCGTGCTGGTATTCATGATGGATGAGGTAGTGACCAAGTGGGGTATTGGCTCCGGTGTTGGTCTCTTCATCATTGCAGGTATTTCCCAGGCACTCGTAAATGGATTTTTAGGTTGGACTGCAGTTACCGATGCATATCCTACAGGATTTTTCCCTCGGTTATTTGCAGTTATTCTTGATGGTGCGAACTTTGTCCAGTACTTTGGAACCGAACTGATCTCGTTCATTTGTACTATCGGTATCTTCCTCCTGATTGTGTATGTGGAATCAACCAGGGTTGAAATTCCACTTGCACACACCCAGGTGAGAGGTGCCAGGGCACGGTTCCCTGTCAAGCTGATCTACGCCAGTGTGCTTCCGATGATTCTCGTCCGTGTACTTCAGGCAAACTTCCAGATGATCGGTCTCTTCCTGAATAATATCGGGATTACCTTCCTTGGTGAATTCCAGGGACAGTCACCGGTCAATGGTCTGATGTGGTTCCTCGCTCCAATCAATCACCCGACTGACTGGATGTGGTGGATGCCAAACTATGTCGGCACTCATCCCCCATGGGAAGTTCTCATCAGACTGGGAATTGACTCGGTAGTGATGATCGTCGGTGGTGCAATCTTCGCACTCTTCTGGGTGAAGACTGCAGGACTTGACTCAAAGGCAGTTGCACGGCAGATTCAGAACTCTGGCATGTCCATCCCGGGATACCGGCGAAACCCGGCAATCCTTGAGAAGGTCCTTGACCGGTATATTCCCCGTGTCACTGTGATCGGTGGAGTATTTATCGGTGTCATGTCTGTGGTTGCAAACCTCTTCGGTGTGATCGGATCGGTCTCCGGTACCGGTCTGCTGTTGACGGTGAGTATCACATACCGACTATACGAACAGATTGCAAGTGAACAGATCATGGAGATGTATCCCTTCATGAGAACGTTCTTTGGCAAGGAGTAACAGAGGCATATCTATGGCTGGGAAAAAGGTCATCATCACCGGTGTTCCGGGTGTGGGAAAAACTTCAGTTATCAACGAGTCTATGACCCGGCTTGAGGCTGAAGGTGTTCCCTACCAGAACATCAATTTTGGAACCTTTATGTTTGAGGTCGCCCAGCGTGAAGGGATGGTCAAAGATCGCGATGAGATGCGTAAGCTTGACAAGAATGCTCAAAAACGGCTTCAGCAACTCGCATCCCAGGCAATCGCCAAGATTGAAGGCAATGTAATCATCGATACCCATGCCTCGGTGAAGACTCCTGCAGGATTTCTTGCAGGGCTTCCCGAATGGGTGCTTCGTGAGCTCAAACCTGATATCATCATCCTGGTAGAGACGGACGAGGATCAGATCCTAAAGCGCCGCCTCTCTGACGCGACCCGTGTACGTGATATTGAGGGAGCACGTGCAATCGCTGATCATCAGAACTTTAATCGTGCTGTGGCGGCCGCATACGCGACAATCACCGGCTGTACGATAAAATATATCACCAATGCAGATTTTCTCATCGACCGGGCTGTCGAAGAGATGATGCAGACCCTCCGGTGACGAGTTCATGGGATCATCCAATTCAGGAAATATGAGTATGATGCCGCTCATCCTTGCGATGGGCCTCATCATGCTTGCAAGTATTGAGGTAGTACGGGTGGGTATCGGTACATCACTGAATGTGGTACTCGGCCCACTTGTTGATACGCTGCAGATTCCGTTTTATATTGTTATTCTTCTTCTCTCTGCCATGACCGGTTTCTATTCTTCTATCATCCAGAAGTATACCATAGACTACCGGAAAATGAAAGAGACGCAGAACAAGATGAAGGATTTCCAGAAAGACTATCGTGAAGCGATGCTTTCCAAGGATGAGAAACGAATCAAGAAAATCGAAGCTAAACGCGATACTATGATGAAGGATCAGCTTGAGATGAGCCAGGCTCAGTTCAAGCCGATGGGATACATCATGGTCATCACGCTTCCGATCTTCTTCTGGCTCTATTTCAGACTGAATCATTATGACGCAATGATCACCATGCCATTCTTTGGTTCAGTCCATCTGACAGCTGCAATACTTGGTCCTGTTCCTGCATGGATGATCTGGTATATGCTCTGTTCGATCTCCCTCTCACAGGTGATCAGAAAAGCCCTTGATATTGGGGGCATCTGATCAATGAGGGTCACAATCAGTGGCCTGCCTGGGAGTGGGACCACCTCCCTAACCTACCATCTGGCAAGTGAGCACCGGTTTGATGTCATATCAGCCGGTGAAGTCTTTCGCCAGATGGCTAAAGAGCGGGGATTGACCCTTGCTGAGTTTGGTGCCTTTTGTGAGAGTGACCCCTCTGTTGACAAATTGATCGATGAACGTCAGCGGGAGATAGCCCTGTCACAGGATCAGATCCTAATTGAAGGGAGGCTCTCCGGATGGATGCTTCCTGAAGCAGATCTCCGTATCTGGCTCAAAGCATCTCTTGAGTGCAGGGTAAAACGGATTTTAGACCGGGATAAGTTTGCAGATTTTGATCACGCCATGCAGGCAACTGCAGACCGGGAAGCAAGTGAAGCACTTCGGTACAAGCAATACTATAATATTGACTATTCTTCACTTGACCCGTATCATCTTGTTCTTGACACCGAACTCTGGACTGTGGAACAACTGAGCAGGATCGTCTCTTCTGCTTTAGCAGCCAGGCTGGAAAATAAGTAATT
>NZ_DATMYY010000411.1:0-9691 GCF_035560735.1 Methanospirillum sp. | reverse complement strand
CAATACTTCTTTGCCGGAGTGAGAAGTTCTGTGCATGCCAGGGTGTGCTGCAGGACTTCTATAAGTTGGAGAACAGGGCATTCATGTAATATGAAAACTCCAATCTGGTTGTAAACTGCTCATATGGTCAAACCTAACGAGTGTCTGCACCACTCTTTCCGGACAGGAGAGAGATCCTTCGGCGATTAGTTGAGAATCATCCTTCAGAGATTCTTGAAGACAGAACATGCCATTCCGCCTGCCTCCACCAGATATCCAACGGTAGGCAGAAGGAAAACAACCACACAAATCCCGCAAATCAACTGGTTACCTCAATATCCCTCGAGGTAAACCGGTATTCATCGATCTAATCCAGTACATGAGGGGTGAGAGGGGCCGGATGACAACATCTTTATCCAGCGGTCATTGACCGGAGCTTGTCTCATCACAACCGGCTCCTCTCACTTTGCGGGATTTGAAATGATCTATTCTGTATTAGAAAAAGTTATTGAACGGTGATATATCCAGATTTTTTCAGTAATCCACTCTTATTTCCACTGGTGATCATCAGTGTCACTGCAAATTTGCCCTTATTCTGATACACATGCCGTGGATTCTTTAGTATTGAATAACTCCCATCACCAAAATTCCAATACCACCCGGTCTCTCCTGCCGATGATGCATCCATAAACTGAACTGGAAGTGGCGAGTTTCCAGATCGTGGAGCTGCGGTGAATGAAACGGCCAGATCATCGGTATCATCGGGGTCTGTATTCCCACCACCAGAAGCTGCCTCTACTGCATTTGCAGCATTGAGCCTTCCATTGCTCACAACTTTACCTTTCAGCGAACTGGTTGTATCTGCACTATCCAGGATTTTTGCCTTTATTTCATTACTGGAGAGTGAAGAGTTGACAGCAGATATAAGGGCTGCAACTCCGGAGACATAGGGTGTAGCCATCGATGTCCCTGAAAGATAGGCATACTGGCCATCTTTGTAAGTGCTTCTTATCTTAACACCGGGGGCAGCAATATCCACTGACTTGGCACCATAATTGGAGAAAGTAGCAAGATTGTCATTATAATCTGTTGCTGCGACCGCGATGATATTTGAACTATTATAGGATGCAGGGTATAGGGGAGTTGTATCGATATCTTCACCGTCATTTCCTGCTGCACAAACAACTACCGCTGAAGAAGCATCTATTGCATCTTTAAGGGATCGCGATACACCGGATCCTCCCCAGGAATTTGAAATTACTTTAGCCCCCATCTTATTAGCATACAGGATTGCAGATATTGCATCAGATGTGTAGCCGCTTCCTGCAGAGTTTAGGAACTTGAGAGGCATGATCTTTGCCTTCCAGTTCACTCCGGTCACACCGGCGTTGTTGTTTCCCACCGCTGCAATGATACCGGCACAATGAGTTCCGTGTCCGTTATCGTCCATGGGATCATTGGTGCTGCTATAAAAGTTCCAGCCACGTACATCATCGATGTACCCATTACCATCATCATCAATTCCATTCCCAGCAATTTCTCCGGAGTTGGTCCAGATATTAGCCGCAAGGTCTTCATGAGTATAGTCGACCCCGGTATCCACAACGGCTATGACAACTGATGATCCGGTTGTAGTGTTCCAGGCAACAGGAGCATCAATGTCTGCTCCCACTGTTCCATAAAATGGGGACTGGCCGGTGTTGTGAAGCCCCCACTGGAGTGAATATCCGGGATCATCAGGGGTCACTGATGATGAACTAGAACTGCTCGGAGAACTGCTTACCGAATCAGCAGTCTCATTTGGCGATAATGAGATGAGATGATCAGCTTCTGCATAGAGCACTTCGGGCTGCTTTGCATACTCTGATATGGCGTCTTCAGCACTCTGGTTGTCAGGGGGTCTGATTATCTGCATACCTGATACACCCATTGGAGAAAAGTCTGCCATGACCGTACCTCCGACCTTTTTGTTCGTATTGTCCATGAACGAGTTCAGAGTATTGTCAGGTCCCCTGGCATCTGGTTTGTACCTGACAATGATCCGATCCTCAGCATGCTGAGGTAAGACCTGCAGGCTCTTTCCAGTGTCTGAACCCTGCTCTCGATAATTGATATTGTCTGCAGAACCAGATACAGTAGCACAAATAACGAGCAGTATGACAATTCCACAATAAATATTGAAATAAAACAGACGATTCATGATGATCCAACCTGAAACCCCGGCATTTTACATCTGCCGCGATTATGAAAGTCCCAGTACCCCTGTCGAAAACCACTGATAATCGAGTATTAATAAAGTGTGGAACTGACTGGTTGGGCAATCTAACAATTTTTTTGGCTGCACATATCAATGAGGCATGATACCTTCATTATCACCTGTCGAGTGGAAGCACCACTTCAGTCAATAATTTATCCGGCCCGACAGATTCATTCATCCCCTATTCACATAGTAAAGCATGCGGAAAATTGCCCTCCACGAAAAGGGGGGGATCATCCAGGAGATGGACGCTGAACTGTTTACCGTCCGTATCCGGATCCCTGCCGGAATAATCTCAAACAAGCAGATGTCCGGAATATGTAAGATTGCAGATAAGTTCAAAGCAGGTATCCACTTAACCACACGACAGACTGCAGAACTCATCCATGTAAAATATGAGGATCTAGAGAAGATCGTCGCAGCACTTGAGAAGAACGGAACACCCCTTGGTGCTGAGAAGTCAGAGATTGTAAATGTCACAGCATGTCCGGGGATTGATCGGTGCAAGTATGCACAGATGGACTCTATCTCCCTCGCGCTAGCCCTTGACCAAAAACATTTTGGCAGGGATATGCCCGTCAAGGCACGTATTGCGATATCAGCCTGCCCAAACTCCTGCATGAGTGAAAAACTAAACGAGATCGGAATAACCGGAGTGGTCAGACCATACCGGATTCCAGGTACATGCACGGGTTGTGGAACCTGCACCCATTATTGCAGAGAGAATGCTATCGTCATCAGGAACGGGGTGATAAACCTGGATGAGAACCGATGCGTTCACTGTGGGATGTGTATTGCCTGCTGCCCGTTCCATATCATAAAGTCTGATCCTCCTGCATACCATATCACGGTCGGAGGAAAACGGGGTCGTCATCCCAAGATAGGCAAACATTTTGTCACTGTGAAGAGCCCGGAGACAGTGGACCTTTGTATTGAGAAGATCATATACTGGATTTACCGAAGAGCCTGGGGTGACTCACTGCTCCCGGATCAACTCGATGATATCGGGTTTGACAAATTCAGGGAAGATGTGGTTGCCTCTCTTCCTGAAGAAGAGATTGTAACAGGGTATTAACGACCCAATAATTACCGTATTTTACCGGTTCAGGCAACAAGATCTGCAGAGGGAGATTCTTCCTCTTCAGACTGATCGACTTTTCCAACAGTTGCCATATAGAGCACAAATCGATCAATCCCATCAAGATTGAGCATATCATTGAGATTCTGATCTTTGAATGCACCGATTGCGCAGCAGCCGCATCCAACTGGCTGAACTGTCAGATAGAGATTCTGACAGATATGTCCTGCGTCAAGGAAGATATTACGGTACCCCCGCTCTCCGTACTTCCAGGTCATTCGGTATGCATCAGCAGCCCAGATAAAGACTACTGCTGCCTGTTTCACACAGGGCTGGTCAAAGCAGACAGTGCTCATATCATCACCGATATCTGGATATGCCGGGAGTGTCTCAAGAGCATGTTCCATTGCGATATACCGGTACAGCCCGGGTTTAATTCCTTCAACCCTGTTTATTGCAAGGTAGGTGTCAATGGCATGACAACACCCTGCAGACGGCACGGTTCTGAATGCCCCACCAGGAAATGCCCATTTTACTCCTGCAGTACACCAGAGAAGATACGAGAGTTCGGTTAGTGTCAGCACTTCATCGGTGTATTCTCGCTGACTCTCCCGAAGTTCAATCGCTTCTGAGAGATCAAGTTCACCAATTACCTCACGTTCAGGATCAGGCAGGGGAATGAGATCGCCTACAGGTTCTTCCTCAAGTTCTGGCTGGTCAAGCCCTTTCATCTCATCAGTTGTTATCTGTTCATCCCCGTACCGGGTCGCCTCGATAAATTCAATCCCCTTCATGATCTGATCCTCTGTATATGACCTGTTGTCTGCTCACTATATTCATTCCCTGGTTCTGATACCAAGGGTTCAACTGTGCCCGATATGCCCGGCTCCGGCAGCCCTATTGCTTTCCTCCAGATTTCTGAAGAGAGGAAATCTATGAGTGGCGAGATCTCTGCGAGGACTGGAGGTGTATCTCTGAAGAGCAGCATAATCGACTCGCCCTCCCTGAATCCTACCGCCACAGATCGTACCTGATCCCTGCACCCGGATTGAAGAAGCCTTGAGATATCGCTATCCTTACCTGTAGCAGACCCTGAAATAAAGATTCCATGACACATTCCTTTGCACAGAGCTGCAGCAGCACCAATTGCAGAGAGAGGACGTATGATGAGATGAGATTTATGGGAGATAAACGTAGCCTGCAGAAGATCGGTTAAAGTATCTGAAATTCCTGCAATGAGAATACCCTGCTCATCCCGGTGCTGTCTGGTCAGCCGCACTGTAACAGGTGCACCTTCCCGGTATCCTTCTTTTACTGCTGGAATGTGAAGAACTGCATTGGAACGAACGGCCTGCATCTGACCTGCTGCACCCCTCGGCCGAGGGAACACATAGTCCTCTCCAAGTATTCTCACAACTGATACCGGGATGAACTCATCAATTCCACCGTCGCTGGGTATAGGTTCAGCAGTAATTGCCGAAGACTCATGAATCTGTTGCAGGTTAAACTCCCAGCTGCGAAGAAGAGGAATTACTATCTCACGCCATGCAGTAAGTGAAGCCATCGGTTGGCCGGGAAGACCAATAACCGGAGTGTTTTCAACATTCCCACAAAGGATTGTCTTACCTGGCCGCATCGCAACTCCGTGAAAGAGTATACTTCCAAGTTCTTCAATGACCTCACGGGTATGATCACGACTTCCTCCTGACGAACCTGCTGAGATGAGAACCAGATCACAGGACTGCACAGCAGAGCTGATCACATTCCTGATTAAATCTGGATCATCGGGAGTGATCGGGTATCGTACCGGTGTTATTCCGGCCTGGATAAGAGAGGCTGCAATCACAGCAGTGTTACTCTCCCTGACCTGACCCGGCTTTGGCTCCTGGTCTCCCTGAACTAGTTCATCACCAGTGGGGATGAGTCCTATAACAAGGGATCTGACCTCAACTTCCCTGATCCCGTAGGTGATAAGTGCTCCAAGATCAGAAGGCACAACCCGATGGCCTGGATGGAGGATAAGACGCCCGGATTTTACCTCCTCGCCAGGTTCTCTAATATTCTGGCCCATCCTTGCCGGACGCCGTATCTCATACCTGCCATCTCCAGCAAAACCGATCTCTTCTGATGCAATGACAGCATCATACCCGGTCGGGACTACCTGGCCGGTACTAATACTGACGGCATTCGTGAGCACGACCGGATTTTGATCCCGGGCCTCAAGTGTCTCCTGACTCCTGACAGCAATCCCATCCATTGACGCGAGTCTTGCAGCGGGGATTGTGGCGTTGGCATACACCGGTGAGGCGAGAACCCGACCATTTGCCTCTTCTGCGGTAATAAATTCCCGGCGATCAGGCTGAGGGAAGGTGGTTGTCAGAATGGTAATTGCTTCAGGCAGGGGTATCTTACTCAGATACCTCTTCACCAGAGCATCACCTCAACCTCGTCACCAGCCTCGTATCCTTCATCTCCTGCAGGAATCCGGATAATCCCATCACTCCAGGCCAGCGTATTCATAAGACCTGACTTGCCCAGCACCGGGGTTGCATAATCTCCTTCTATCCTGACACGAAGATAATGTTCTCGCCCCTGTTCTGACTGAACACTTGTTGCCATCCGTATCTTTTGTTTATACGTCTTCTGACAGGGCGAACCCTTGAGTGCCTGAAGAAGGTGAATTACCACCAGGGAGAGGACCATGAATGTAGAGGCAGGATGTCCGGGAAGTCCGATGACTGGAATATCCTGAATCTTTCCGATGATAGTCGGCTTTCCGGGTGCAATCGAGATACCATGCACAAAGACTTCGCCGAGTTCTCCAATGGTTTTAGCAGTGATATCATTACGATCCTTGGAGCTTCCTCCACTTACAATAACGGCGTCACATTCCCGTACAGCCCGGGAGATGGTCTCACGAAGCTCGTCAGGACTATCCCTGATGATTCCATAACGGACCGGGATCGCTCCCTGCCTGCGTGAAAAGACCGTGATGAGGTAGGAATTCACTTCCCGGACCTCACCGGGCCGGGGTATTGCTTCAGCAGGGACAAGTTCCACACCAGTTGAGATGATCCCGATGACCGGTTTTTTTCGTACGGTAATCTGAGTCTTCCCTATCGACGCCAGTACCCCGATATCCTGTGGGCGAAGAATCCAGCCGACAGGATATATAAGATCAGACGCCTTGAAGTCCTCATCACGTCTGATGATATTTTCACCTACGATTGTAGGCTTTTTTATAAGGATGGTATTTCCAATACGCTCGGTATACTCAACCATCACAACTGCATCGGCACCTGCCGGGATCTGACCCCCGGTTGGAATATACATACAGGTTCCAGGAGTGACAGTCTGATCGGAAGGTGTTCCCATCCTGACAGCTCCAAGGCAGGAGAGATTTATTGGTGAAGATTCAGAGGCAGAATGAATGTCACCGGTGACGACTGCATATCCGTCACGCCAGGATCTCTCAAACCCGGGTATATCAGTAAGAGCGACAACTGGTTCGCTCAGTGTTCTTCCATCTCCATCATCGATCGGTATTGTTTCAGTCCCGGTCTGGTGCGATATACTCCTGACGATCCGCACCGCTTCCTCTATAGGTACTACATCAAAATAATACTCTGATGAAGCATTTGGACCTGAATTTTCTGAATTAGACATATATTATCCGGCGCTGTGCTCTTCTGGCAGTATTAGCCTTTAAACCAGTCCAGGAACTACATGAAGGGAAAGAAATCCGGTTCAAATGACTATACCCGAGTTCAGAGTACATATGTATTTTTTTACCTGCGGGGATATAACCAGTTCCAATCCCTACCAGATCATCACTTCGACCCGGTCGCCGACATTAAACCCTTTGCTTCCAGCCGGGATCTTCACAATACCATCGCTTTGAGAGAGCATATGAATAAGCCCGGCCTTTCCAAAGACCGGTGTTGCTTTATCATCTGTGATGGTAACCCTGATATATCGGTCACTATCTTTACTGGCGTGCAGAGTATCAGTAAGCATGGCATACTTTCGATATACCTGTTGGTTTGGAGAACCCTTCATCGCCTGAAGGAGATGAATCACGACAAGGGTCAACACCATAAAGGTGGCAGACGGGTGTCCCGGGAGCCCTATCACAAGGACCGAATCTATCTGCCCAATAGTGGTCCGTTTTTCAGGTGCAAAAGAGATTCCCTCGGTATACACTTTCCCGAGTTTGTGAATAACTTGAGCCGTTATATCATGCTCATCCCGCGAACTTCCCCCGCTCACGATGATGGCATCGCATTCCTGTGAAGCCTGTTCTATCAGTCTCGTGAGATCTTCTGCATCATCCCTGATGATACCATACCTGACCGGAATTGCACCCTGCCGTTTGCAGAAGGCAGTTACCAGGTATGAATTAACCTCCCTGACTTCTCCGGACTTCGGAATGGATTCAGAAGGGACCAGTTCTCTGCCTGTAGAGATGATCCCGATAATCGGTTTTTTCCTGACTTTTACGCGGATTCTACCGATAGACACCAGGACTGCAATATCCTGAGGCCGAAGGATCCATCCTGCCGGGTATACTGGCTCACCCTTTCTGAAATCTTCATCCTTCCTGATGATATTAACACCAGAGGGAACCGGGTGTTGAATTGTTATTACATCTCCCTGTACAATGCAATCTTCTTCAAGAATTACAGAATCTGCGCCGGCAGGTAACTTCCCACCAGTCTGAATTAAGAATGCCTGGCCGGGTGCGAGATTGTGATTTGTTGAGAGACCTTTCTTTATTGAACCAGTGATTGTAAGATTTACGGGGCTGGCCTGTGCGGCTATTGTATCAGAAGAGATAACTGCAAAACCATTCATTGTAGCCCGATCAAATCCAGGTATATCATCGGAGGCAAAGATGGACTCACTCAATGTCCTACCATCCGCTTCATCCACCGGAATCGTCTCGGTTCCGGTCTTATGGGCTATCGAACGAACGATACGGACGGCCTCTTCTAACGGTACCGTTTCTGGATCAGAAGAGGTAATTTCTGCCTGAATGGGTTCAGTTTTAACTAACACAAACTGATCAGCCCAACGGGTCTCCGTCTGATACATCGTCCATGGAATCGGCATGGCCTGAGAAGATTGTTGATTTCATGGGTACATATATGCTCAATCGGGGGAGTCCGTTAGCGAAATATATTTATTATTACCAGGGAAGTTAAACAGTATTAACATTCACCAGAAATGAAATCTCAAAACAGCCCTTGGCTGCCTTCATGAATTAATCATGAATCATATCTGGCGGTTTTTTGGCCGCTCAACCTTTACGAATGCAGACTTTGGTTCCTTGCATGGAGGGCACCGCCACGTGTCAGGTAACTTTGAGAACGGTGTTCCTGGCGGGATATTCTGTGTAGGATCACCTAACTCCGGATAATAATAATACCGGCACGGGTTACACCGGTACACATCCATATCCGGATTTGAAGTTGAGGCTACTTTCTTCACCATGTATTCATAAGACTATGGTTTTCTGGTTCATATGCTTTTTTGGACTTAATTTTGCAATAACTCAAATTATCTTACTGGTTTGACAAAGTAATCACATATGATCTCAGCATGGTATTTGTAGATTTTTCACCCATGTATACAGGACAATGCCACATATAGTGACTGAAGAAGAAAAAACCATTTCTGATTCTCATTCATACAAGACACGTGAAAAAGTTATATTTAAAAGTTTGGTCATTGACATCATCTTCTGGCTTCCGGATATATTACTCGCAATCCTTTCGGGATCAGTAACCCTGTATGCAGATGTCATAAAAAGTGGCAATGAGATCCTCTCAACCTTTTTTGCCTGGATTGCCATGAGAAAGATAACAAAGGGTGGAGGGGATGTCTACGATTATGGGATGGGCAAGTTTGAGACACTGACTGGTATCATCACCGGGGGAGTGATGTTCCTCTCACTGGTTCTGGTCTTCGCTATCACAAGTTTCAAACTCCTAAATCCTTCCCTGCTTCATGAAGAAGGGACATTTTTAGCAATCTGTATGATGTTCATCGGTGTCTGTGTAAACACCTGGCTTTGGAGAGAGAAATCCCATATCGCAAAGAAAGAGTACTCACCGGTGATGGAATCACAGGTCAGGCTCTTTAAAACCAAGGCACTTACTGACCTTACAGTCCTCATTGCGCTATTACTTGTGATGCTGCTCGCAGATTATGAATGGGCAATATACATTGATCCGGTGGCTTCATTTATTGTCATTGGATCATTCCTGTTTTCGGGGTACCGCACCATATCATCCTCTCTTCCTGATCTGCTCGACAAAACAATTGATGAAGAGTTACAATTGGAGGTAGTCCGTGCTCTGGCTGAGTATTTCGAC
>NZ_DATMYY010000410.1:0-2930 GCF_035560735.1 Methanospirillum sp. | reverse complement strand
GTATAACTCTTTGTATTTTGAGCAATCTCTTCAGGAGTTCCTGATACGATAATCTCACCTCCGGCGTCACCTCCTTCAGGTCCTAAATCAATGATATAATCGGCTGATTTAATGACATCCAAATTATGTTCAATAACGATAACCGTATTTCCCTTTTCAACAAGTCCGTCCAGGACAGTAATCAGTTTTCGAACATCATGGAAATGAAGCCCGGTTGTCGGCTCGTCAAGAAGGTATACTGTTTTCCCTGTGGCTCGCTTTGAGAGTTCACGTGTCAGTTTAATCCGTTGAGCTTCACCACCGGAGAGCGTTGTCGCACTCTGCCCAAGTTTGATGTATCCAAGACCGACATCTAGCAGTGTCTGGAGTTTGTTTCTGATCTTAGGGATATTTCCAAAGACCTCCATCGCCTCTTCCACGCTCATCGCGAGGGCATCTGCAATGGATTTTCCCTTATATTTTACTTCAAGGGTTTCTCTGTTATATCTTTTCCCTTTACATTCTTCGCATTCAATATACACGTCTGGCAGGAAATTCATCTCTATCTTGATCAGTCCGTCTCCCTGGCAGGCTTCGCAGCGTCCTCCTTTTACATTGAATGAGAAACGTCCTGACTTATATCCCCTGACTTTTGCCTCTTTTGTCTCTGCATACAAAGTCCTGATTTCATCAAAGACTTTGGTGTAGGTTGCCGGGTTGGATCGAGGTGTCCGGCCTATTGGTGATTGATCAATGACAATTACTTTGTCGACCTCTTCGTCAAAGATGAGTTCATCATGAGCACCTACATCAACGCGGGAGTTGTATACTGCCTTTTGAAGAGCAGGATAGAGTGTATCGTAAATGAGGGTGGATTTTCCTGATCCAGAAACTCCTGATACGAGGGTGAGTGTGCCCATTGGAATTCTTACTGATACCCCTTTGAGGTTATTCGCTCTACACCCGGTGATAGTGATAAACCGTTTACTGGTTCTGCGTTTCTGCGGAACCTCTATCTTCATTCTTCCTGACAGGTATGCACCGGTTAACGATTCTGGATGTTTTTCAACCTCATCCGGTGTGCCTTCGGCGACTACTGCACCACCGTGGGTACCCGCTCCTGGCCCCATGTCAATAACCCAGTCTGCTGCCCTGATGGTATCTTCATCGTGCTCGACTACGATGAGGGTATTACCCAGATCACGGAGCTGACGGAGAGTCTCAATTAGGCGATTATTATCACGTTGATGAAGTCCAATAGATGGTTCATCAAGAACATAGAGCACTCCCATGAGATTTGCACCGATCTGGGTTGCGAGCCTGATCCGCTGTGCTTCACCACCAGAAAGACTCCCGGCAGTTCGGGAAAGGGTGAGATAACCGAGCCCTACCCTCTGCAGAAAGATGAGACGTGACTGGATCTCTTTCAGCACCTGCTGGGCGATCTCCCTTTCTTTGTCTGTTAACTGGAGAGTTTCAAAAAACCTGATACATGAGGAAATCGAGAGATCGGTTACATCCACGATCGAATGTTCGGCTATCCTGACGGCAAGTACAGTCTCTTTCAGACGCTTACCGTGACAAACCGGGCATTCGCTGATCCGCATGAACTTTTCGAGTTCACGTTTACGATACTCTGATTCCGTCTGTTGGTAGAGTCGCTCTGCCTGAGGTAGCAGCCCTTCCCAGGTACCTTTGTGTGACCATGTTCCCTGCCCCTGTTTGTAACTCATGTGAAAGTTGATCTGTTCTGGTGAACCGGACATCAGAACTTCAAATTGTTTAGGGGTGAGGTTTTTAATCGGGGTATGGACAGTAAAGCCGAAATGTTCGGCTACTGCTCCGACAAGTTGGGAACGGTATCCATCCAGGAAATTACGGTATGTAGCAATGGCCCCTTCTGCAATAGACTTCTCCTTATCTGGAATAATCAGGCTTGAGTCAAAGTCCATTTTTATTCCAAGACCCTTGCATTCAGGACAGGCTCCAAATGGACTGTTAAACGAGAACATCCGTGGCTGAAGTTCCTCAAAGGTCAGACCACAGATCGGGCAGGCCATCTTAGCAGAGTAGAGATGATCAGTTCCTTCTTCCCCTACTACGATCACGAGGCCATCTGATCTTGTTGTTGCCTGTTCTATAGCCTCAACAATGCGTGAATGATCTGATGAGTCAAGACGATCGACTACGAGGTCGATGGTATGCATCTTGTACCGTTCGAGAACAATCTCATCCTCTGTCCGGTATATTTCACCGTTGACTCTGACTCTTGCGAACCCTTCCTTGTTTAAGTCTTTAAAGAGTTGCTGATATGTTCCCTTTTTCTTCCTGACTAGTGGTGCCAGGATGGTTATCATGCCTGAAAATTCCTCTTCTATCTTCTCTGTTATCTTCTCAGGTGATTGTGCGATGATAGGGAGATTGTGTTCCGGGCAATATGCAATTCCTATACGGGCATACAGAAGACGGAGATAATCATAGATCTCAGTAACCGTTCCAACGGTTGAGCGTGGATTTTTACTTGTTGACTTCTGCTCGATAGATATTGCTGGTGAAAGACCTTCGATGCTGTCCACATCGGGCTTGTTCATAAGTCCGAGAAACTGCCTTGCGTACGAGGAGAGGGATTCTACATACCTGCGCTGTCCCTCAGCATATATCGTGTCAAAGGCAAGGGTGGATTTTCCTGATCCTGACAGACCGGTGATAACCACCAGTTCATCACGCGGGATTGCGATGGTAATATTTTTGAGGTTATGCTCGCGTGCTCCTTTGATAAGAAGCCGCCCACCTGTGTGTCCAGGAGTATTTTTTTCAACAACTCCTTCATCAGATGGATGAATTAATCTCCCTCCGGGCATTTTGATGGGAATATGAATATGGAGTTTATGGCCTGGTTTGGCACAGTTCCTGGTCTTTGCCAGGAACAGGAATTGAAGACATCTAAAATC
>NZ_DATMYY010000409.1:0-5144 GCF_035560735.1 Methanospirillum sp. | reverse complement strand
AGGCGTTGAAAGTTAGTGGTCTTGCTTTGAATGCAAGAAGAGTTCATTTTGAAATTGTATTGCTTCTGGCCCTGACATCGTGCGTAAGCATGTAACCAATAGACCGGCAGTTGCGCAGGATAGTAAAACGCTCCGAAACATCCCAGTGTTAGCTGTTGGTGATTTTTTATTTCCATGGCTATGGCGGGAATCCCTGGTTATGATAGGGATTGACTTCTGTAGTTTACGGAGCATGGCTCAGATTCATTCATTGCAGGTTGCATGTACACAATAATAAAGTCTTGTGGAAGAGGATTCAATATGAATAGGAAACTCAAAGTTCTTTTCATAGCCATGATGTTAGTGGCTGCAGTCTTTTTAAGTGGCTGTATAGGTAGTGATTCGGCAAAGGAAAGTGATTCAAGTTCTGGCAATATCACGGAAAAAATAAATCCTGTTACCGAAAAAGAAAACAGCAGTAATGATAAATTGATGAGGGGTGCAGAGGATATTGGTTCTAACGGAACCAACGATGGTACACCTATTAATTCCTCCAATGTTACTAATAACACATCTAACACCGCAAGTTATTCTGACAACAATGTAAGCTCATCGACACATCATTCAAGTAGCGATCATCCCAGCAGCAGTAGTTCTTCACAAGCAAGTAACTCAGATGACTCAGATGATACGGTAGAGATTACTGATGTGGTAGGAAGGACAGTGACAATTCCTACTCCTGAAAACATTGATAAAGTAAGTTGCCTGCATCCGATTCCCACATATATGACTTGGAGATTGGCACCAGATAAACTAAACAGTATAGATATGGTGTTCAGCGCAAATCCTCGTTTGGTACCAGAAGATGCAAATGAGACTCTAAATAGTCTACCTGTCACAGGGGTATTCTTCAAAGGTATGAACCAGGAACAGATGCTGGCACTGGATCCTGATGTGATTGTATCTATGACAAAAGATCCAAACCTGGACCAGGAACAGACTGATTATGCAGCACCCGTAGTTGCTATTTCTAAAGACAATCTGACAGACTACGAGCAATCATTCAGATTAATGGGCGAGGTACTGGGTAATGAGGAAGAAGCAAATGAACTTGCAGATTACTGGAACGATTCAATCAACAAGGTAACGGATATTACTTCGACGATTCCAGAGGATCAGAGTGTAAAAGTTTATTATGCGTCCCACGATGGCCCGCTTTCAACTGTAGGACCGCTTACAGTAATGAGTTCGATAATCGACCTGGCAGGTGGTGTCGATATGTATGACACAAACACTTCTCTGACTTCTGCCCAGAAAGTCGATGAGCATCTTGTAGTCAACATTGAGCAGGTCCTTCTCTGGAATCCTGATGTAATAATTACAAAGACGGAAACAGAGAAGAATACAATTCTAAACGATACTCAGTGGCAATCCATCAATGCGGTGAAGAACGGCCGTGTATGCGCAGCTCCCCGTTGGGAATCACTGGACGGAATCCAATCTATTATGGGTCTAATGTGGACAGCAGAGAAACTGTATCCGGATAAAGTAACGTTTGATTTCAATAACGAGACACGTGAGTTCTACTCGGAGTTCTACCTCTACGACAACATAACAGATGAAAAGATCGCTGAGACGGTAGTATGACAAGCCCGGTAATGTCTTATGAAAAAATACTTCAGAAAAGTATAGATGAGCCTATCGATTACGATGAGGCTCTCTTTCTTTTTAAAGAGACCGAGAATTTCGCAAAAGCACAGGATATGTTCCGGACAGCCCTAGCAGTAAGAAATAAGGAGATAGGAAACACTTTCCGATGGAGCGGGGGAATTGCCTCGGTTCTTCCCTGCAAACTGAAGCCACTATGTTCATATTGCCCATACTGGACCAAGGACACGACTCAGCCCCTAACCATTGATGAAATAAAGACTGGTGTGAAATACATTGAAGAGCAGGGACTGAAGGAATTCCATCTTAGCGGTGGCACAGACCGGCGGTCAGATGGCAGGGACATTGTTGAGATAGTACGCGCAATCACTCCCCTTACATCAGCTGACATAACGGTTAATGTCGGTGCTGCCATGTCAGAGGAAAGTATCCTGGAACTGAAACGGCTTGGAGTGAAACGGATAGGAGCATCCTTTGAGACTGCGAATCGTGACCTGTTCCGAAAGGTCAAGGCAGGAGACAGCTTCGATGCCAAGGTGAAATTGGCAGGGATGATTAACGATGCAGGGCTGGAGTTCGGTACCGGGATGCTTGCCGGGTTGACGACAGGGACTGAACGCTACAAAGATTATGTGGATTTCATGTTCTTTGTCCGCCAGTTCAGAAACCTGAAAAGCGTGTATGTGAGTCGCTTCTTCCCGGTCAGGGGAACACCTATGGAGGAACACCCGCGCTGCTCGACAATGGAAGGCTCCCGCATAATCGCAATAATGCGTCTGGTTCTGAGGGATATAGACATCGGACCGGCGGCGGGGTGGAGCTATGATGATATTCCCATGTGGGTCATGGCTGGTGGAGGCAACCGTATTGGCGGTGTGCATATCAATCGTGTTCCGGCCTACAGGAACAACTGGTACCTGCACTCAGCACTGGAATATCGTGATCGCATGGAGTATCGTAATACCATCGCTACTGCTGCGGAGCTTCTCAAAGAATCAGGTATTGAAAAAGTAATTTTTTGAGTAATTTCTGAGCTAACGAATGAATTTCAGGACCTGTCTGAGAACTAACCGGGAAGTATTGAAGGGATGATACGGATTGGCCTGTATTGAGACAATCGCTGAATCTAAGATTTCCATCCTAAGGGTATGTTAATCACGAGACGAGTGGAAATAGACGAACAGGAAAACACGAATAACTCCGATGATGTTCTTAGTTACGGGGCTAAACACAGGTTATATCCGGGTAAGGCATCGATAAACTTTATTTTATTTCTGCTGTTGATCGGTGTTCTTATCACATCCCTCTTCATGGGCAGATACCCTGTTGACCCTGTTACTGTTGTGGTCATCGTAGTTGCCGGTATTCTGGAACGGATCGGAGATATGGTAGCAATCATTTCCGGCGTAAGGATAGGTTTCTTCTGGTCTATACCGCATACATGGTCCGCAGTTATGGATACGGTCGTCTGGGACGTGAGATTACCTAGGGCAGTCGCTGTCATCCTCGCAGGGTCAGGTCTTGCAGTCTCAGGTGCCACATATCAGGGTGTTTTTCGCAATCCGCTGGTTTCCGAATCCATTCTGGGCGTTTCTGCCGGTGCAGGGGTAGGTGCAGCCCTGGCAATACTGATGGATCAGGGAACCAGTGTAATACAATTGTCAGCATTCGTTTTCGGGCTGCTTGCAGTGAGTATGACCTTTGTGATAAGTCGTGTCTATCGCAGCAATCCTACACTGGTGCTTGTGCTGGCAGGAATAATTGTAGGAGGCCTGTTCTCTGCAATGATTTCACTGCTGAAATTTGTGGCTGATCCTTATAGCAAGCTTCCTGATATTGTCTTCTGGCTTATGGGTTCGTTTGCCAGGGCTTCTACAGCTAATTTTATTCTGGTCGTACCGGTTATTCTAATTGCCATGATGGTAATTGTCCTGCTGCGATGGCAGCTTAATGTTATTTCCATGGGTGATGAAGAGGCCAGATCTCTGGGAATAGATATCAGGTGTTTCCGTCCGGTGGTTATTGTCTGTTCTACTCTACTGACCGCTGCAGCCGTCTGCATCGGAGGCGTGATCGGCTGGGTGGGGCTGATAATACCTCATATTTCCAGGATGCTGGTTGGTCCTGATCATAAAGACATGATAATAGCATCCATACTGTTAGGAGGTTCCTATCTGCTGGCAGTCGATACGATATGCAGGACGCTGACATATGTAGAAATACCCATCAGTATAGTCACTTCGATTCTGGGTGCCCCGCTATTTTTATACCTGTTATATAAAGCTAAAAAGACGTGGTCATGATGTGTGCAAGACTTGAAGTAAAAAATGCTGCCTTTTCCTATGATGGGAAAAGAAACATCTTCGAGAATATCTCATTCTCGGTAGATTCGGGGGATGTGTTTTGTATTCTCGGACCCAACGGCACCGGCAAATCAACTCTTCTTCGCTGCCTCTGTAACCTGTATCCGCTGAATGCGGGAAGTATCTATATCGATGGAAAGGACATTTCGTCGTATGCGCCAAAAAAACTTGCGAAGAAAATAGGTTTCATTCCTCAGATCCATACTCCAACCTTTCCGTATTCCGTACTTCAGGTGGTCATGATGGGTAGAACCCCTCACCTGAATACGTTTGCTTCTCCTTCTCACAGAGATAGAGAAATTGCGCTTGAGGCTCTCAGGACAGTGAACATTGAGCACATCCGGGACAGGCCATACACAGAACTCAGTGGTGGACAGATGCAGCTTGTGCTTATGGCTCGTGTGCTTGCCCAAGAACCTGAGATTCTCCTGCTTGACGAGCCGACTTCTCATCTGGATGTAGGCAACCAGATTTACACAATAAAAATGATAAGAAAACTGTCTCAAAAGGGACTGGCACTGGTGATGACCTCACATTTCCCGGATCATACGTTCCTTTCATCCAGCAAGGTGGGTATCATGAAAGACCGGAAGTTTCTGGCAATGGGCCCGGCTGAAGTCGTGGTTACTGAAAAGAATCTTCAGGAAGCCTATGGAGTACCAATCAAGATTATCAGCATGGACGGTGAGATTAAACGCAAAATTGCTGTACCAGTAGTCAAGGATTAAACCTCAGGTCTTGCTTGCAACCAGAATACAAAGAGGATCAAGTGTTTTAACGTTATAAAATCTGATCTCTTCTTTTCCATACCTTTTGAGGATAAAGGGTTGAGATTTTCTTTATTGAAATCCGGGATGAAGACCTGTACCGGGAAGTACCTCTCGATCCCGAAAGCTTCGTTTAAGTATCTCCAGGAATGAAGGTTCCAGGTAGTGATGAATAACCTTTCCTGAGAGCTTATCATGTCCAGAAATTCATAAAAGGTATCAAAACCTCCGGGCTTTCGCATGTAAGGATAGTGGCAGTTGTCAAAGAGCACTATCCTTTAGCAGGACTCTTGAAGTATTCAGAGGAGATTCAAGGCATTAATTTAATGGAAACAAAATTCTGCTGGAACTTTTAAATATTTATAGC
>NZ_DATMYY010000408.1:0-13822 GCF_035560735.1 Methanospirillum sp. | reverse complement strand
ATTTAATTTAGCCGTATGGCTAAATAGTAGGATTATAATCATATCCTTATCCGCCTCCATACCTTCTGACATGATCCCAACCCTGGAGAAGTTCTGATCCTGATATGAACTCCCCTTGTTCATAGATCCCGGTATTCTCCCGGTGGAACACTCTTCGGTCCTCTCCGACAGGGCATACTTTGATACAGATTCCGCATGGTGAGATATGCCTCTTATTGAGAGATGCACTCTGTGCAGTACAGGCCGGTTTGTTTGTGAGAACCAGGGGATAGTCTCCTTCTTCAAGTGCATGTGCTGGACAAAAGTTGACACACTTGTTGCAGTGTATACAGAGTTCATCTTCAACAAGAGGATCAGATGGAATCATTGCGGTTGTAAAGATAGATCCAAACCTAACTCTCGGTCCGAACTCTCTCGTGAGTACCATGTTGTTCACCCCGAATCTGCCAAGGCCCGCAAGAATTGCAGCATGCCGGTGGGAGAAAAATGCAACAGGATTCTTCAGCAGCACCTCTATACTTCCGTATCCGTCTCTCGGAACGAAAACAGATGGAAAACCAGCACGAGTAAGAATGGATGCCAGCTGAACTGTATACTGATCGAGTAGGGAGTTGACAGTTTTATACAGTTCGTGATACCATATTGAAGGAGAGGTCTCAAGTACCGGAAGGGCAACCGGCAGCCCCATCACAATGACACTCTGGGTCTTCGGAAGAATATGATGGGGATAGAAATCAGCCGGAATCCATGGTTCAAAGAGTGGCTGCTCCCACCTGCTGAATGCAGCATATCCGACCATAGGGATATTATTCTCTGCGCAAAATGAGGAAACAATCTCTTTAAGGTTAAGATTCATCCGAACTGGACCGTGAAGTTACAACCTGATGAGACCGAGAGGGTATCATTTATCATAATCTCATACCATTTTTCAGGGAGAAGTTTTGTTCCGTTGATATATGTCCCATTTGTGGAGTTTTCATCTTTTACCAGCCATTTACCATTTGTGTATTTAAATGATGCATGATTGCGGGAGACTGCACTGAATTGGTTTAATATTCTGCCCCCAATTGCTTCACGTCCTATTGTATCGCCATGATGGATTGTGATGATCTGCCCTGGTGACATCACAAGCAGAAGAGGGGCAACCTCTCTGATTGTTTTATCCTGATCAAATTGAGGTTTTCCCATGAATACGATGTGCGAATGTCGTCCTGGTACTGAATTCCCGGGATTTGTAGGGAAATTTCCTGCAACTGGCCGTTTTTTGGTGAGATCAGTGAAGCATCTCTGGCATATTATCTCGGTAGGTGGGTTGGCCATCCCGCATACATCACAAATCTTCTTCAGTGTCATATCTGTGCCAAATAATGCGAAAATTTTTATTTTTATGTACCTTTCTGGTGAGAGGAGCAGATAGTGCCATCAGACATATGTTTTGGTATGTAATACTTCATCTCATCAGTATTGAGCATTGTGTTGTCATGCATCAGGCTAATCCGTCGCGAATGCTTTATAATCAGGAATCAGAACCTGGTATCCTGAACCAGGGATTGATCCGATGAATCATCATACGAACATTACCTGCTCGTTCTGTCTGGTTCATCCTGGAGAGTGCCTGGTATTGATGGTACAGGATATTAGGGTCTCTTGCGGTATTTGCTTTTACAGCCTGAGAACAGAGGTCGAGTGCGGTTTCATCATCTCCGATATATTGAAAGTACATTCCTGCACACTGATCCAGGAATTGGGCAACCTTAGAGAATTTGCTCATCCCCTGGAGAAATATTCCTGATCCCCTTTCTATCTCACCCTTCAGGACATATAGAGCAGCCAGGTTTGTCCGGTATGCAGGTTGCATCTTCTTTGCATCGGCTGCCGTTCTGAAAGCTGTGATAGCTTCTTCATAATTCCCAAGCAGGGCAGCGATGATTCCTTTCCTGTTCATGATAACAGACTCTTCTCCTCCAATGGTGAGTGCCCGTTCATACCATTCTGCTGCCTCCATATACCGTTCAATCTGCCCGGGAACAACTCTATCCATATCCCAGAGATCAAGGTAGAGAGAACTGACTCTCCATTTCAGCGAATGTCCGGTGATTTCATGTACATCTTTCGGCGATCCATATCGATCATCACCTGCCCGTCTCAGTGCATCGCCATACTGAATACAGAGTTCAATGGTATTTCTGCCGCCATTCACTGCACTTTTAAGTGATTCCAATGCAGGAGTAAAAAACCCGAGCGAAAGGAAAATCTTGCCCTGCTTCTCAAGAAAGAGGAAGTTTTGAGGATCCTTCTCCAGAATTTTACTAATGGAACGTAGGGCAGGACCGAACTCCTTTATCGCGAGATGTGCATCGGCCTTTATTTTGATAGTCCATTCATCTTCGGGCTCACTTTCAAGAGCCAGGTCAAGATACTTAATAGCATCTCTGACCTTCCCTGTTATAAGGAGGAGATAGGCCTTGAGGCGATATGCCTGTGGATCAGCGATTTCTGATTCTAATAGGGGTTTTATGACCTCTTCTGCCTCACTATTCATTTTGAGTTTTATCTGGCAGCGTGCAAGAGATATCCTGGCTCCGTTATTTTTCGGACATATTCTGATGTACTGTTCGTATGCAATCGTCGCTTCCCCGATATTACCGATTGCAAAGAGGGTATCAGCCTTTTTAAGAAGTAATTCCGGGTTATCAGGGTCTCTACCCAGTGCTTCCTCGCAGGATTCAAGAACAAGGGTGTGGTTCTTCTGTGAACCTGAAAGTTTTATCAGTGCGTTGCGGAGTCCCTGGTGATCTTTTTCGAATGACAACCCTTTCAAAAAAGCCTGTCTTGCTTCTTCTGTCCGTCTCGCCCTGGCATGACATGTGCCAAGAATCTGCCAGACTTCGGGGTCCTGTGATGATAGGAGATCTGGATGCGAAAAAAAGAACTCCGCCTCCTTTACCCGCCCTATTTGCGCAAGGGCGCAGCCCCGCATGACAAATCCCTGAATGCGAAAATTATCTGTCTCAATTAGTCGTTCAGCTACCGATATTGCCAGGGGCAGAACCTTATCTCCTTTTAGACTAAAGAACTGGCTCTGCCAGAATCCTGGTGTCTCCCTCCAGGGATCAGAAGAGAGGGAGTAGAGGTTTTTCTCGTACTCCATCCTCATCCGCTTGTAGAGTTTGAACCTGATCATTCCTTTCTTTTTGCTGAAGAGGAGACTGATCACCCTGATATCTGTGGCTGCTGCCTTCTTCAGGCACGGAGAAACAAACTCAAAGAGTTCTACCTCCTCTGCTGCTGATGCTAGCGCTACAAGAAGATCAGGTTCGCAGGAATCTGACTGAAGAGCATGTTTGCATGCTGTTTTTAGCTCCTCCCGGACCCTGATTGAATCATCATCGTATCCATGATTTAAGAAGAGATTCCGTATCTCGGCAAGACGGAGAACAGCCTTTGTATCCCACTCTTCAAGACTGCCGAGTTCCTCACGTTCTTTGAGAACACTAAGGAAATCATAGAGTTGCTTTTTCTCATCGGTTCCCCTGGGATTTGATGCGAGCCATGCAAACATCCGCGAGATCTGCGATGTCTCATCATGAACTCCGGAGATCTCTAAAAAAGTCTGGTAAATCTGATTAAGTTTACCTGAAAAGAGCATCGAGATGATTCTCTTCTCACGCTCGTCGTTCAAGTGCCTCATGTACCTGTCAAGGTAACCGGCAATACTTGAGACATCGAGTGGTTTTCCGAGAAATGCAAACTGAATAGACGGGTTGTACCGTGCAACAAGGAAGATAAGCCGTTCATCCTCGTCAGGATACTGCTCGCCAAGTTTCTCTATTTCAACAGCCTTGTCGTACTGTTCTGTTTTTTCAAGCCACTGGTTCAGATATCCTCTTCCGATATGCCGCTTTGCATCATCCCAGGATTCAGGATCTGAGATCAATGCATATGAGAGATCCTCCAGGCTGTTGTATTGTTCACCCCTGAATTCATACAGACTTTTTCTGCTCCCTGAAGAGAATTCAACCTCATAAAAGACAGGGATGTTCTGCCTGCCTGCAAGCCATGCTGAAACCTCTCTGTATCCCCATCTCCTGCGTGGGTTTCTTGTCAGAAGTCCTTTTAGCAGGTTTGCAGTCTTTGGATGAATGTCAGGTGGGATCTGGATCCCCCGTGTTGAGAGGGTAGCAAGGATGACATTATGGTTCATCCCGTCAAAGGGGTGCCGGTGCGTGAAGATCTCCAGTGCTATCACCCCCAGAGCCCAGTAATCAGCCTCCTTTCCGACAATATTGCCCAATTGTTCAGGTGCCCAGTACATCGGGGTTCCTTTTGTACTTGTTACCTGTCTGGAAAACTCATCCTGCAGAAGCGTTGATATTCCGAAATCGATGAGGATTAGGTTCAGTGGTCGCAAGCTTCGTATCAGGATGTTTGATGGTTTGAGATCAAGATGGAGAATTCCTGACTGGTGAAGTGATTCAAGACCCTCTAAAATCTCTCCGATAATGCTCCTAAACTGACTCATCCCGATATTCTGGTTCCTGATAAGATCCTTTAGCGATCCATTTCCTGCATACTCCTGGATCTCATACCACCGGTTAGTGGCCTCATCAAATCCGAATGAATGGATCCGGACCAGGTGACGGGGATTCTTATGCGATATTGCTGCCACTTTATCAAGAACATCACGTTTTGGCTCTATACCGAGTCGGTAATGTTTTAGAACTCCATATCCGGTATCCTTATGGATGAGCCAGATGTCGGCCTCCCCGCCTGCAGCAGGAAATTGCCTTATAAGGCGGTATCCCCTGAATTCTCCGCTGATAGGCTCTGGCTCGGCATACTCTGCAATATCCCTGGAGACGGCCTTACCTTTCCTGATATCAGGGTTCACTCCCTCTCTGATAGTTGGTGGATCGTCTAGAGGCGGGGTCATACACCTGATGAAATCTGGATGAGAATTGCAGAAATATTATCTGATGCCTTTCTCGCTATTGCAGCGCCCAGGAGTTTTTCACAGAATTCATATCCTTTAAACCGCTGGTATATAAGTTCGAGTTCATCGTGTGAAAAGCATCCCCATATACCATCACAACAGATAAAAAAGACATCAGACACCCTGATCGGAATTTTTGTAAAAAAGAGTTTGACTGAGTTGGGGTTTCCGTCACCCGACACCGACGAGGTGACTACGTTTCTCCTTGGATGGGATCTCATCTCATCCTCTTTAATGATCCCTTCCTCGAAGAGAGCCTGTACTATCGAATGATCCCTGGTAATTTGTTCAAAAAAGCTGCCATTTATCCGATACACCCTGCAGTCTCCGGCGTTGAATACAATCGCTGAATCACCAAAGATAGATATCCCGGCAAGAGTACACCCTAAATTTGCTGCATCCGGGTTGTCAAGTACATACTTTTCCAGTAACTCCTTTCCTTCAGCAATGGCAGATCCGAGTGACTCCTCATCCTTTATCCCGGCTTCCTGGTTTCGGAGAGCAGAAAGGACAAGATTGCTGGCAACCTCCCCTTTCTCAGATCCGCCAATCCCATCAGCAACACAGCAGATGATCTCTCTCCCGGTCATCTGATGAGAGAGTGGCTTTTCCATGGATCTGTCTGATATCACTAAATCGTCAACAAGGAGGCTGTCCTCATTGTTTGCCCTCAACCCTCCGTTATGAGTAAAAAAAGAGAGATCGATCTTGTGATATGATTCAGTTTTACTACATCGGTCCGTCATCAATATTCCCGGCTCCGGATCGGTGACACTCCCGTATCTTTCAGTATGGAGTAGTCAGTTTGTACTGATTGACGTATTGTATGGTAAGGGTTTAAAGGTATCAAAGAATCGGATCTGCAATTCAGGGATCGCAGCCTTATAGCCCCTCATATCAGGAGCCAGTGTTTCTGTATAATACAGCATCACCATTGTCATATAATCTGACTGAATTCTGATCCAGACTTTCCCGCTCCCTGGTTGTTACCGGGTATGGCTCCTGGGTTATCCATTCAACAAAATTCGCATACGTACTCATTCGTGAGGTAACAAGCCAGTAGTCATATAATGAATCAGGGGATGGTCGCTCAATTGGCTCTTTTACAGAACTCCCCTGGGTGTTGAGCCAACGTGCAGCAGAGAATGTGTACCTGTCTGAAGTCAGTGTTCCATTTGTCTTCTCTCCTTTAAACCACCCGATAGCCTGAATTTCTGAATCTGGATGTGATATTACAAAACTTCGGTTGTCATACCAGATTGTTCCTTTCTCGAATGGGGTTCCCATGAGAACAACTGAAGGGAAGGTTGTGGCAAGCAGGAAGAGAAACAGGATGACAGTTGCTGCTTTCCATCTCTTATCAGTTTTAAAAATTCTGATAATTCCGGCACCTGCTGCAAGGGCAAGTGGAGGCCAGAGATATCCTAAAAATCTGAGGGGATCTATCTGACTGTTCCATAAAAGTTCAATTCCTGGTAATGCTCTGGTCAGGCCGAGTGCCAACAATACTAATGGGACAACAGCAAAGAGAAGAAGCGGGAATCGCTTGGGTGTAAGAAAATCAGGAAGGCCCGTCAGAATCAGAAGCAATATTAGAACCCCTGCACTGATCATGGGAGCCGGGTATCTGACTGCAATAAATGAATACCCGGCAAGTGATGTGACTAGTAGTATCATTCCTCCGATAGCTAGGCAGAATCCTCCAATCTGAAGGAGCCAGACTTTCCTTGATAACCAATGCATCAGGCATCGGAGAGGTCTGGTTACTCCCGGATAGAAAAACGGAAGAACTGCAACACATACAAAGATCAGAAATATTCCTATTACCTGAATTATTGCTGGTATAGTATGAAGTGGTGAAATTTTGTTGATATCGTTAACGAAAGATACATAAATGAAGGTGAGTCTGAATTTCCACCAAACAAGCATGAGGGAGAGGGCAAATCCTATAATTAAACAGATGATACCTGCTTCTTTTCTGATTCTGGTGTCAGATTTGAAGAGATATATCTCTGCAAGGGTCATTACCGGAAATATCACACAGAACATAAATGCAGACTGATGATGGGCAAGGACGAGCCCTGTTATCACGGTCATTGAAAGCAGGATGTCTGATACTCTTCCGGTTCTCACAGCCCGGTGTGCAAAGTAAATTGAGAGAAGGAAGAAGGGTATTGCAAGTGTTTCCCTGACCCCCTGTGATGCCCAGTGCAGGTAAGGGATACTTGCGAGATATATGAGAGATGCGGTTAATGAAGTCTTTCGATCAATGTATTCACGCCCCATAAAGTAAAGGATTGAAACCGAGAGCGATCCGATGAGCGGTATTGCTATCTTTTGTACTGTCATCGGGGAAATCGATAAAAACCCTGATAATGCAGACACTACTACTGGGAAAACCGGTTGTTGAAGACGGTATCCGGCTGCTGCTGTCGATCCCTGGATAAGTACTTCCAGTACAGATTCATAATCCTGCCATGGATCTCCCCATGTGAGATAGGGAAACCTGAATGAAAGGATGAGGGCGGTGGTCGCAGCGATTATAACCAGGCTTAATCCCGGTCGCTGACTGCTGATACAGGAGAAGACAGCAATCCCGAAGCATATCAGTGATAGTGGGGCGAGTGAGGGATAAATTCTTGACAAAAGCAGGATACATGCAGCTACAGCACAACTTACTGAACACAGGAATAGGTATGTTCTGTCGTTCATAGTATTCTGATACTCTCTGATACACTCCGGAAGGGTTTCGTATTCAGGCCATCTTCGGGAAAGAGATTGTATGTGATCCTCACTGTATCACCACGGGATCCAGGGAGATTATTGATGATGACCGGGAACTCTGTTATCTCCCCTTTGTCGAGGTTAACCGGTCTTGAACTTATTGTATCGCTCTGAATTTTGGTTTCAAGAATAAACCCGGTAGTTTTCTCCTGGTTGTGAATTCCGATAATACTGGTGAGACCTTCTCCTTCATGTACTGATGTTGGATAATCTCCTGCTGTATGATTCATATTGAGTAGCCAGAGTTCGGTTTTCTCTGCAGGCTGTGCAGCAGATAATATCCATAATACTGCACCAATAAAAAGAAGCACCATCAGGAGTCCTGCAAAAACGGCAGGAACATATCTGTGTAATTCACTACCTGCCTCGCTGATATATTCTGATATTGTGATCCTGTCAAATCGTGAGTACCCCACGATAAGGGCTATCAAAACTAAAACTGTTGTGTATAACAGAATTATTGAAGTAAAGAAAGGAGTAACACTGGGATCTGGCAGATAAGAAAAAGCCTGTTTTCCAATAAATTCACAGACTAATGCACCAACAGTCAGAAATGTGATGCTACTGAGCAGACTTCCGATAATAGTTACGATCCGCTCACCAGATGCTTTGAATGGGAAGAGTACTGTCATTACCGCATATCCTGAGAGCCAGAATCCACAGAATATTCCCGCAATTGAAGCGGCAAGGCCAAGATACGGGATAATAATTCCAAGTAAACCCAAGATACACAATATCAGGCCCGAGAGCAGGATGAGTTCAGGAATTCTGAAGAGTGAATCAGTTCTGAACGTTCCCTTATTATTCATCTTCTCTATTATGTGTGCTTGAAAATGGTTTAAAATAAAGAGTTGTGCCAGGTTGGAAGTTGTTTAAGTGCATGTCAGGAAAAGAGAAGATAAAGAAAGTCCTATCCGAGGAACTTTCTGATATGTCCTGCCTGTAAAATGAGATCCGTGAAACTCTCCATCTGGCATGCAGAAAGCCCTTTCTCAATCCTGGATGAGATATCCTGGTGTTCTGGATCAGGCTGTATCGGGATGATCTCTTTTACTGCCTGAATCACTCCATCTGGAATGAATTTTGATTCAGGGTTCAGGTACCTAACTGCATCAGATAGATCAGCCTCAAAATTTACATATGTCTTCTTTAAAAATTCAATATCATCAGGTGTCAGAGCATTCATTCCAAGGATCTCTGGTGGTATTCCGATCGAATACAGAGCAGCAGTTACAGTGATGGCACGTGGTAGTGATACCTCCCCCATGCTTCGTGAATACCCAAAGAGCCCGATATGCAGTTTTCTCTTCCGTCTTCCTGGGATATGTCCTGCTATCCGGTTTATCATCGGGGCGAGAGCGATGATCTGCTTCTGGTACTCGGCAGAGTATCGATCCAGAAGGTTGAGCGACTCTTCCTCATCAATGAACACAGCTGGCTTGATATCCCGCTCTTCAAGGAGCCTGATCCCTTCTGCAGCCTCATTGAGCGGATAATCATACTTAAATGCAGACTGGATGGTGAACGTGTATGTTCCCGGGTACTCTTTTACAACGCGATCCACTGTATCAGGTCTTAAGTTCCCTCTGAATGGGGCAGATCCTGCACCGATGATCGGACAGATAGGAACTCCGGTCTCTTCAGAGAGTGAAGATAGTTTCCAGAGTGCTATCTTGTTGAGCAGGATCGCTCCGATCTGCCCATAGTTTACAGCAGGATCTGAGCGTGCGAGAAAGACCCGTTGGTATGGCAGGTTTTTATCCTGCATATACCGTCTCACGATTGTGGCCGCATTGAGCATCCCGTCCCTGTCTTCAAAGAGCGGGATAACATTGATTCGATCTGGGTGAAACGATCCAATCCAGTCTGCAATCGTACTGTCCCGCCCTCCAAGCCGCTGGTGCTGTTGCCCGACAACGAAATCACAGTAATACTGGTAGATATTGTCGATCGATGAGTAGGATGTCGTCATCGGGAGGATGACCTCAAAGATCGGAGGTGTTTCATCTCCGTAGAAGAGGGATGCGATGTCGTAGGATCGCGGAATTGATCCAAGTGTCTCAAGCAGGATCTTTGCTTCTGCACGTTCGAACTCAGGGTTTGGAACCCTCAAGGTGAGCAACCTCTCTTTTCCGAGTTGGTTTTTTCTAAAGTACTCAGGGTAGCGTGAGAGAAGTTTCTTGACAACAAAGTTGTCAACTTCCTTACCTTCACAGTCCCACATCTGTTCACGGCAGCCAAGATGCGAAAAGATGTAAAACGCCTCTCTGACCTCGTCCTCGCCGCTCAGTTCAGGGTTAGCTGCAAAGAACGGGGTGGTGACATTATCAGGATGCTGCGTACTCATCGTCCGCGGGATTGAATTAGTCAGATTAGTTGGATTATTACTGGTTGCGCATGTTGTGGATGTAAGTTTGTTTTTCATAACAAGCCCCCAATAAACGATCAAAAGACACTGACAATCAGAAAAAAGAAACAGAACTTAATCTGAATATTATTGACTAATATTTTCCTTCACGGGTAATAACACTTCCCCATTAGTCAAGGCAACCTTGTTGAACTCAGGATGATCTCCGCTGGTAATGATAAACGTACAGTGATCAAAACCTGTTGAATAGCATTCGACTTCAACAACTTGTGGGTTTTGCATAAACTCCTCTGAAAACAAAGATGAGAGTACACCAATATCAAATGCACAAGAGCCATGTCCGGTAATTGGGAGGTCCTGGCATTCAAAGCAGCCCTCTACCCGGAGAATAAGCGGGTGTTCTGAGACAAGAGTGATCGTTCCAAGGCCGTATAACTGCCAGAAAGCGCTCATTTTTGAAACTTTTCCGGCAAGTGTCTCATCAGCAACAAGAGGGGCAAGAGCCCTCCCGATTCGAAGACCAGACCTCTTCAGGATTGGATCGATGTTCATACCAAGGTTCATCGCCTCGGTCCTGAAAACGCGGAGCGTGTAACTGAAGAAGGATGCGATGTCTCCTTCAGTAAAAGGAAGCGTTCCCTCTTCTTCATGGATATGTTTCTGTGCAGTTTTCCTGTCCGCATTAGTCAGTTGTCCGATTGGTTCTGAATTCATCGAAATGAGCCTTTTACGATGGTCTACCGGATCAGGCCTTGAAGAGATGAGGCCTGTAGTTTCCAGGTCCCTAAGGTGGACAGATATTGTGGATTTTGCCTTACCGGTCAGCGAGACGATCTCATCAAATGAGATCTCGCCTTCAGCAATGATCTTTAAAATCCGGCGCTTGATCAGACTGTCTATTGCAATAACACTTGTCTTTGTTGAGAAGAGGGTGACCTCGCCATCCCTTTCATGATCTTCAATGGCTCCTGCCTGGTTCACATACACAGATTTGATCACAACCTTTATACTCGTTCGCATGCAATAGAATGTTCGCAGTAATACGAATGGAGAGAACGACATGAAAGCAGAAGCATACAAGATCGCTGATGGCGTATACTGGGTTGGAACCCTTGACTGGGATCTGAGAACTTACCACGGATACACACTGGACGGAACTTCGTACAACTGTTACCTCCTCTTTGGTGAGAAGACTGTCCTTATTGATAATGTCTATCCCGGCCAGACCGCACAGATGTGGGGACGAATCGCTGACGCCTGTGCTCGCGAAGGAAAAGAACTCAAGATTGATATCATCGTACAGAACCATGTAGAGAAGGATCACTCAGGTGGAGTGGTAGAGGTACACAAACGCTTCCCGAATGCACCAATCTACTGCACTCAAGTCTGTGAGGAAGGGCTGATTCGCCACTATCCCGCACTCAAGGATGCAACATATAAGAACGTTAAAACTGGTGAAACCCTTGACATCGGTGGCAAAACCCTGGCGTTTGTTGAAGCACCCCTCCTTCACTGGCCTGATTCCATGTTTACGCTCTATGCCGAAAATGGAATCCTCTTCCCGAACGATGCATTTGGTCAGCACCTCTGCTTTGCAAACCGGCTTGACACCGATATCCCTGAGTACATCCTGATGGATGCAGCCCAGAAGTTCTATGCAAATCTCATCGTTCCACTAACTCCGCTCTTCCTCAAGAAGGCAACTGAACTGACCAATCTTGACCTGCTCAGCAAGGTGAAAATGATTGCCCCGTCACACGGCCAGATCTGGACAGACCCCTCAAAGATCATCAATGCTTATGTCGGATGGGCAACCGGTACCGGGATGAAGAACAAGGTAACCGTCATTTACGACACGATGCACGGATCAACTAAGATGCTTGGTCATGCTCTAGCAGAGGGTGCCATGGCAGGAGGATGCGATGTCAAGGTCTTCAACCTCCATGAAGATGAACGTTCAGAGATCGTCAAGCACATCCTTGAATCTAAAGCGATCATGGTCGGTATCCCAACGATCAATGATATGCCATATCCGAGTATTGGTGATCTGCTTTACTATCTCAAGGGTCTGCGCTTCAACCGTACTGGTGAGCGGCTTGCCCTGACTTTCGGTTCAATGGGAGGAAAAGGTGGAGCCATTAAGATGGTTGCAGAAGAACTCAAGACCGCAGGGTTTACTGTTGTTGAGGGCATGGAAGTTCTCTATGTGCCTGATGAGAGCGAACTTGAAAAAGCCTTTGCGGCAGGTAAGGATATTGCAAAGAAGGTCACTTCCTAATTACCCAATTTCCTCCGATTCAAACACGGATTTCCATGTCCAAATAACCCCCCGATAAGCCACCTGATCGCACACTCAAGTTTCAGGCCTCCCGGACTTCCCGGGAGGTCACCCCTCTGGGTTCTTTTATTATTTCTTTGTCATTACAGTGATTGACTAAACTGATTTGACATTTTTTAAGGATCTGATATTTACAGAAAGTTACAGGAAAATAGGATTCTCCATAAATTGATGTTAGATGTTTGATTCCAAAATGTTAGGTTTTGGTTATCTCCATCTGGGCAGACTACTGGTGAACTGGCTCACCATCTGCTCTGCCTTATGGACAGGCATGCCATACTGGCTGGCAAAAATTGCGGCGTACTTCTGGATCATGGTCTCATGGGTAAGATCAGGTTCAGTAAATGCCCCATTCTGATAACAATAGGTACAATACTTGGTGCTTGGGGTTTCATCCTTTTCAGTCCCTGCATCGTGGTCTGAAATAAGTGGCATTCCGCAGCTCTCGCAGGATGGGATTACTCTCCCACTCCAGCGAACCAGATTCTGAATCTGCATTCTGCTGAGTTCTTTTGCCCTATCAAGGGGCATTTCGTACATCTTTGAGATGACTTCCCCCGCTTTTTCAGCCATTTGTTCAACTGTTGCGGTTGGATCAGTAAATTTTCCATTCTGGTAGCAATAGGTACAATACTGTATTGATGGCGTTCCGTCTGATTCAGTGCCTTGATCTGCGGGTGACATAAGTGGCATTCCACAGCTCTGGCAGACTCCGTTTATTGTGCTCATAGTATCGTCTGGGTTTTTAATAGTGAAATTTTCTTCGCAATGGTTTTACTGTGACAATTCCTGGGTCAGAGCTGCCCTGATGATCTCAATCGGCATAAAGGTCAGGTCAGCAACCTCTTCAGGTGTGTGCCCTTCCCGTGCAATTCTTCTGATCACCTCTTCCATGGACTCCCCAACCTCGATCAGATAATCGTCAGGATCAAAGAATCGCACAGTCCTCTGCTGCCAGGGAGTCTTCTCGATCGGGTGGAGAAGTCTTACTCCTTTGCTGGTTATCCTGTTGAAGAAGGCATCGATCTCATCGGTATTAAAGTAGATCTCCTGAGCCGGCCTCTCTGGTGGCTCTGAGATCTCTGCTCCTTTGTACAGGAGTCCTGATGCAAACGCCCGGTCCCAGAGTGATATTCCTCCAACGAAGGTTGTTAGTCCCTCGATCTCAAGTTCTATGGTTAGATCAAAGAGTTCCTGATAAAATGTGCGGCTGATATGCATATCCTTGCAGATTAAAACCACTGATTGGTACTTGATCACAATTATTCCTCTCTATGAACCAGGTTTTAGATCCAGTTCCTGCAGAGAGTTTTCCAGTATGGTATAAATAGATTTGATA
>NZ_DATMYY010000407.1:0-3941 GCF_035560735.1 Methanospirillum sp. | reverse complement strand
ATATAACTGAGATTAATAGATAAATCGTGAAGATCAAAGCCGTTTATCTGGTTCTTTTTACCCTGATATGTACAGTCATACTGGCGGGATGTATCAGTCAATCCGGAGAGAAAAACAGTGGTATGGTTACCAACCATACAGTCAATGGAACTATACCTGATGTAAGTAGTATGACTAAATCCGCCGAATCAGAGAAAAAAGCATTAGTTCATACCGGATCTGATGAAACCGACGGTACCTATTACAATATCAGGATTGTACCGGCATCAGAACTGGATAAACTCCAGAAAGAGATGGGCCAGGATGAATATCTGATAAAGAACGATAAGGATTATGTTCTTGGAATCGTCTCATCACACGGTCTGACTCTCCGTGGTGATCTGATGCAGATTGAGAAGGATACCGGAAGTACTGGGAAGGAGTTTGATAAGGAGGATGTAGTGCTGCATCTGCTTGACATCACCTTCGGTCTTGACAATTCAAAGATAAAACTCTTTAAATCAGACAAAAAGTATCAGTTCTGGCTTGATGGGTATTATACAGATTCTGAAATTGCGTATGTGAAGAATCTCTCAATCATGTTCAACTCACTGTCAGGTACCACAGAATTTGAAGATGAAGATGTCACTCTTGGTTTCCTTCAGTCAAATTATGAAGTGATCCCATACAACTATTACAACATTAAAATCTTCACCGAAAAAATGCTTCAACAGTACTATGATGATAAAAAGAAGGATAGTGATCACCTGATAAAGAATAAAAACGGGATACTTATCGGGGTAGTAAATGACGACTATATTTACCTAGTCAATACCCTGAGCGAAGAGGATCAGAGATATTACATTCTGAAAGGGCTGCTTTACAGCATGGGTCTTCACGGCGTTTCATACAAAAATAAAGAAAGTATCTTCTACAGGAATGAGGGAATGAACCGTGAACTCAGTGACCTCGATAAGGAAGCCATAAAAATCCTGTACGGTGGTGGTCTGAAGACTGGCGACACACTTGAGACTGCAAGAAAGACATTCGGACTTTCAACCTGATCACCTGAAGACATAATTGTCTCTTGTAAAAAATCCAATTTTTTCTGCAATGATCTTACAATAGGATATTTGATCCCCTATTCACCTCTTGTCTCTCCATAGTTTCATGAGATAACGATTATGGCGGTTAAAGCCAGAAGAGAATTATCTTCCTGTCTTCGAATGCAGTGCCGGAAGGCAGGTGAATTTGAGGAAAAATGGTGAACTCAGATTATTGTCTTTCACGGGTGACAAATCGTAAGCAAAGGATAATTCAAGGAATAGATGCTTCAAACCGGGCAATCGAGGTCATCAGGGTGATCAGTCTTTCCCTCAGGAATGCACGGAATCAGCCGGTTTTACACCTGGATGACCTGATGCAAAAGGAGCATATACCCTTCACATATCGATCCACAATTATTGGTTCTCATAAAAGCCCAATTGGAAAAATAACCATCCCCGGTCTTTTCAGGTTACTTGAGATAATTTCAGATCAGGTACATATCATGACACAGTCGGTTGATCAGGACCTGTGTGAATCCATGCCTGGTTTACATGAGAAGATCTCCCGATTATATTCCCTTCAGGTCACGTTGAAAAACCTTGATTTTATCTTTGATGAAGAAAGAATCGTGTACTTTTTGGGAGATGATTACTCTGATGTTAATTCACTTCTCGGACAGATTTGTTCCTGTAAGGCCTCTTTCGAGACGATGCGAGACTGGTTTACTCCGTGTTTAGAGTATGGGGCACTCTGCTACCGGCTTGATTGTGTTGACCGGTTTATCGTCCGATCCTTTATGCAGGGGGTAAACAAAGTAAAAACAGGTGAAATGTATACCGAATATCCATTTGCCCTGGTTATACGTGATCTTGACAGCCTTATCATCGGGTACTTTCTTGATGATTCACCTGAAAAAATGTTCAGAATAGAGATCCAGGGACTTTCAATAACACTGAGCCTGTATGGTCCGGCTTCACCCAATCTTATGCCATCTGCAGGATTTCTAACCCCATTCTCCCTCCTCTGGAGAATGCATCCGGGTGAGTCGTCATCAGGATTTGATTCATCGGCACAAAGTTCACCCCTTCTTACCGGTTCATTCCATGCCCGTTCATCTGATGAAGTTATGCAGTTTCTTTCAGATATCGGATACCAGATAAGCAGATACTTCCCTGATCTCTCTTTGTGTGAAAGAATAGCTGGCTAAAAGTGAATGAAAGTATTGAATGAGTTCCTATTTCTAGAAGGGTTCCGATTCAATCTATTGTTTTTCGGCAACCCTGAATGACCCGGCAGGAATGTGTATCTCGAACCTGACACCGCCTCCCGGAATTCCTGTCTCCCTGATCGTAATACCAGTAAGAATCAGGATTTCTCTGATGATAAAGAGCCCAAGCCCGGTATTTTTACCAAATCCCTTTTTGAAGATTATATTCTTCTCCTTCTCAGCGATACCAACTCCGTCATCGGTATAGTAAAGGATACAGTCTTCTCCTGAATATGCATGAAATAGTGAAATTTTGGTTATCGTCCCTCCGTGTCGGATAGAATTTTCAACAAGATTGTAAAGGACCTTTTCAAGCATGGGATCAGCAAATATCTCCAGTTGTTCCTCAGGAAGAGTGAGGGCGATATCAGTGATCAGAGAACTGATAACCTGTTTTTTCATGAGGTAGTGAATCGATTGCCACTTAGGCTGAACAGATCCGAGATCCTGGTATTCCTTGGTAAATCCTATCAGATTCTGAATATCTCTTCCTGACTGAGAAATGATTTCTAGGGTCTCGATCACGGTAGTATCTTCAATATCTTCTTTGAGGATCTCACTATATCCTGAAATCAGCATCACCTTATTGAGAATATCATGCCTGGTTATGCTGGTTAGAAGATTGATCTGGTTGTTAGCCAGGGCGAGAGCCTGATACGCCTTTTTTATCTCATCGATATTATTTATCAGTAGCAGCCTTGCCTGTTCACCGCTGATCGTGATGGATTGAGTTGAAAGAATGGTATGGCGTTTACTTCCATCTGGGAGCGGAATCTGTGTCTCCACTTTATCTCCAGGAGAAAGACTGAGAATGATCCCGGTAATGTCCTGTTCCTCGTCCTTTGTCTGAAAAAGATTCGTATCCTGAAGAAGTGTCCCGATGCAGGTTTTCTTATCAACTGAAAACCATTGTTCACATTGCCTGTTGAGATCAATTATTGTACCATCAGGTCTGAAGATGAGAAGGGGATCAGGGACTTCCTGAAATATTGTGGTAAATCGTTCTTCATTCTCCCTGATGATCTTATCTGCCTCTTTTCTTCTGGTGATGTCACGGATAATATAAAGGATGCTGTCCGGTCTTCCCTGCTCATCTCTGATAACTTCTGCATGGCTTTCGATGTAGATGATAGTCCCATCCTTTTTCCATGCTTTATACTCGCTTGGCCCGGTGTTCTTTCCTGTCTTGAGTTTTCTGATATCATGTTTTGCCCTGCCCCGGTCTGATGGATGAATCATATCAAGAAAAGGCGTTCCGTACGGGTAGTGATCATGCAACGAGTACCCGAACATCTGAAATGCTGCAGGAGAGAGCATAAAGATCTTTCCAAGCATATCAACCATTGTTATGTTGTCTGGAGATGTCCGTATGATGGATTTGTAGAGTTCCTTGTTCTTCAGAGTTGCCGTTTCAAGTTCTTTTTGATGCGTAATATCAGCAAACGCCATAAACACGGCAGAAATATCATCTATGGTTATTAGGTTAGCAGAGAGAAGTGACCAGAACTCCCTTCCGAGTCGGGTAATAAGCCTGAGTTCAAAATCTGTTATCTTTTCATCGTTTAAAAGGGCTTTAATAACTTCTTCCAGTTCTGCAGGCGAACCAAAGAAATCAACAGCATTAAGATGGTTGGTTCCGGCAGCCGGG
>NZ_DATMYY010000406.1:0-4664 GCF_035560735.1 Methanospirillum sp. | reverse complement strand
GCCAACCTCGACCCGCTATGAGGTTACTTTTTGAGGGGGCATATCTCCGGGACAACCGGGAAGTCGGGAAGGTTCATCGGTTTCTCTTTGGCGGAACATTTGTACTGATTCTCACCGGCATGATGCCACACGCAATGACATTCAGAACAGTCTTTGTAAGTGATTGTGACCGTCATCAATATCTCCCGATGGTTAGGGCTCTACAAGTCCCGGACTTTGAATGCCGGATCGGAATCCGAGTATAGTCATAATCAACCCTTCCAGCAATGGAGATGTTAGCGTTTGCATGCAATAAATCGCCTGATTTTCCAAAGCCCGATGTGTTTTGAGGAGTAATTGGGAATCGAACATTCCCGGACCCATACATACTATATTCAACCATTTTACCCACTCATGAATTTACAGCGGATTACATCATCCGAGTTTGAACGGGCCCCTTCTGTTGCTTTGGATAGCACACATGAAGCATTCTGATTTTCTTCACCGCCTCCCAAAACCCACCCATCAAAGTTGAGAGATCCCTGGTACTTACAACCTCCAGGTTTATCCCCAGGACCCGTAAAAGCGGGTCCTTTGTCTCCAGAGCCCTTGATGGTGCAAACCGGAAAAACTCCGTAATATCCGCATCCATCGCATGAATACGAGTAAAAAGGAGATACTAGATTGCCATTCTCATCTAGGGCAAGATACTCATACCGAGTCCGATAGCGACGGGAGGGATAAACACATCCAGATGGTGGTTCGTTTCCACCTGTATCCCCGTTGATAAGATTGGTCATTGTGGATCGTTCAGACCCATAAAATCTACAGGGGACTTGTGTGGGTTCATATCTATTGGTATTTGGATTGTATCTTGACTCTTCAACTGTGCAATGCTGTCCGCAATTGTAATAATATTTTATAACATCTCTGTGAAGTTTGGCATTCCGTCTCCATACCGTGCTACCTTGGGCATGAGTACAGGCATCCGGATTCCGATAATACATGTATAATCCATATGCTTTCCTACATGTTTCAGCTGCCGTAGGATGATACGACGGGTTAATAGGACAAGGCGAGCAAGTCCATCCAGTAGTGGAAGGAACGCCTTGCTGGCAACTCATCCCAAACCCGGATTCCCAGGAATCTGGTAAATAATTGGGAGGTTCACCAACAAGCGAACATGCCGCCCCACATGGCAAAGGACAACAAATTCCTTCATCATTCGCATAGTTGTTGAAAGGCTTGACTGCAATAAATCCCCCGGCCCCGTCAGGCAATACAACGCATTTCTGCCCTAAGGTAGGGGTCCGGGAACCTATGGCACAAACCACATTCCCGGAAGACTTGATTGCAACTACTTGATCACCTATTCTGACCATGATTCACTGATTTGGAGTGGCAGCGTAGACATACGCCCCGGATGCACTCTTTAAAATCGCTGTCCCGTTTGGGCCATAGGCAACGGTAGTACCTAAAAACGTAGTTTTGGATGATGATTCAATAGCCCGTTTCAGACTATCCGCAACAGCCCAATAATCCTGTTTCAGAATCAAAGCCAGTTTCCGGGCTGCAGACCATTCTCTATCAATCGCACATTTGATGGTGCAAACCGGAGAACTCCAGGAATCCCCATAATCAGCAGACCATGAATACTCAATATCGGTGATTCTCATCACATCAGAGGGGATATTATCAAACCCGGTAAACTGTACCTGTTGATAGAGTTGCAGGTCAAACCGCTTCCAGAACTTTACCTCGTAGGTTGTGGTTGAAGTACACAGCAAGGAATAAATCGCCTTTGCCCGGGCCTCAACAAGTGCCTGTGCTGCAGCCGTTGAAATGGTTGCTGGCATCTGGAAACAGTATGGATATATCCTTTCTAATCCCTGCGTTGTCAGATCCCAGGAAGTTGGGTATAAGTAATCATATACATTATTGGTCCCCTGGATCGTCCCGGTAACCATGACCCTATTCTTCCATTTCGTTCCATCTTCGTTGATGTTGATCGGGGGAACTACCTGATTGTTCCTGATGCTCGCATGAGTATTCTCTATCACGAGTTTCGCCGGGAGATTCATGTGAGAGTCGATCTGATCTTGAGTCATCAGATAGGATACCGGAACCCAGGTATTTCCAACCGGAAGCCAGTGATCGAAATGAATCAATCCAGTATACTCTGATATGTCATCAATAACGGACTGAACCATTGCAGAATCTGATTGCTCAAAGTTCTGATAAGGTAAAGAATCCGTTCCCCAGTTAGGAGTGGCAGACATCCAATACCCTTGCTGAAGTCCGCAGATGTTTCCCTGACTAGAAGAATCTCCAAATATTAACCGGTCTAAATAAGCGATCGGATCTTCGGTTGTTATCGTAGATCCTGAAACTGTACTCTTCATTAGCCTATCTGATGGTAAAACTGGGCGATTTGCGACAAACCAGCCATAGGAATACCCATCAATGACCCGGTACTCATCATCCTCTTCGTAGGTTTTCCCAGATTTCAGAGAAAACCCCCGAAGAAGACAATAATTCTTATTCCCAACTGTTTCAATGAGCCCAACATCAGTCCAGATCTTAGGATAGTCTCGATCCTTATCGATCTTGAGCCGCCAGGACCACATCGCATCAGTCATACTTCGGGATATCGATAACTCCCGGCCTGCGAACTCTTTGAGGTTGATCATGATGTTATCGTCGTAAGTGAGGTGTCCATGTAAACCGGGAAGGTAACAACAAAGGCAGAAAATCGCTTTTTCGGTTGCCTAACTTTAATAGGAGACCAGATCATACAGTTCCGATATGGTTTCCCCCAGACTCTGAGTGTTTGATAGGTCCCGACCATGTTCATAAGGGCTTGAACATCGTTGTAGTCATATGTTTTAAAGATGTAATTCCCTACAAAAGCTAAATTAGCGACAGAATGCAGAGATTGAGATCCATCAAGTAACCGAACAGCCTTACAGGGGAAATTGTATTCTATTTCGGCTTCCGGTTGTGCCTCTGACAAAACGAGACTACCGAACATGATAATATTTTCATATCCGGCATTCATCACCAGAGTCGAGACAATTTCAGATACGGTATTAATCTCAAGTTGCTTCAGGAACTTGATAGACTTGTAAATACTCAATGAGGAACCAGTATTGATTGAAAGATTCCGAATGAGTTTTACATTCTTGGTGAGTGAGATTGTTGAAACCGTTGAAAGTGCTAAATCCTGAACAATCTTCCCGGGAACGTTAAACCAGAAAGTCAGGCCATCTTCCGTCCCGACATAGGGAGTATAAACATCCTCAACTCCTATTTGAGAAGTAGAAGCCAGAGATAGATCTACTGATATCTGACCGGGAACATCAAACCAGAAAGATAGCCCATTTTCCATTTTGTTATACCGACTGCAGTTGTATGACAGTGTTCACATACTGGCCGTGATCTGTTCCCCCAGTAAGAGTCCGACGAATCCAAAGGGCAAATGAGTCTCCAAGATCACATGTAACCGGGCCGACTGATGACGAAAAGGCAGAATCGTTAGGTTTTGTTGAAATATCGTCTAGTGCAGACCCAACAGCCAGAGCCATTGTTGCCCGGGCAAACGAAAGGGAGGCATCTTGAGTTAAAACAATATTGAAGGAACTCCAGTCTACTGATCCGGAGTGATATCCAAAGATCTTGATGTAATCAGACCCCCCACTCTGGCTTTGTGAAAGAGATACCCGGGGAAAGACTGTATTCCCATCAATAATCCGAGTTGACCCAATCGCCCCTCCGTGATTTAAATTTTGAGCCCAGTTCGCACACTGATACCACAAAAGACCATCAAATCCATCCCCGGAAAGGATGACGTTTAAGGGGAAGAGATTCAGTGGATCTACATTAAGAATCATGATGTTGCTAGTATCTCGTCACATTCAGTTTGGGTGATCCGTTTTGGGACAAATGCCTTTACATCGTCTGCAGTCTTATTCCCTAAATCATATTGAGATTTGATGATCCGTTGCCAGTATGCAGTCATGATGATGTACCTGCAAGGTCAAGTACAGCTGCCTCCATGTCGCTTTTCCACTGTAGATCACTTGGAGATAAGGCACCCACCATCCTGAAATACCGATCCATGTTCACATTAATGTATGTCTGGATTGTTGTTTGGTCAGAGTTAGGGACTTCAATATTGATCCTCTCCTCTTGATACTCATAATATGTATATGAGGATCCCAAAGTGTCAGTTCCAGTCTTCGTGGAGATATCCCAATGGACTAATATATCCATCTTTCCAGAGACTAATGATCCCCAATCCGGAGTAATACTATCTGGTTTTGTATTGCTAGTGCTTTTCATAATGACCTCATAGGGTTAACTATTCCCATTTCTGTAGACTTTGAATCCATGACATTACACAGTCTCGAGTTCCCGGTAAGGTACAGAGAGGCTAGATGGTATGAATCGCAATGTTTGAGCCATCCGAACATAGACATAACTGAACAGATAACAGATTCTGGTCTCATCTGATCTCCCCTTGTTTCAATCTCATGAACCCTTTTCTTCATGCTCCTTGCTGCAGATTTCCTGAGTAATGTATACGTCCGATAATGCCGGTATCCAAGAAAATCAATACCGCACCTATCAATCTTAAAAATACAGGATTTTGGATTTAAGGATAGTTTTAGAGTCCCAAAGTATTC
>NZ_DATMYY010000405.1:0-19403 GCF_035560735.1 Methanospirillum sp. | reverse complement strand
CTTCCACATTTACCTTTGCCGCTTCCTCCACCACCACGTCTTTTTATGAACAAGGCAGCACCAGCAACGACTGCAATAATGACTATTACAATCACAACCTTGGGGAGAATAGATGATACTGTGGCGCCTATGTCAGGTCCTGAACTTACCGGGGTCTGATTTATTTCATTGTTAAGATTCTGAGTATCATTAAAGACTTCTTTTGCTTTGGTAAATGCATCCTCTGCTTTCTGCTTTGCATCAGCATACTTACCCTGATCAAAGAGTTCCTGAGCATTAGTTGCATACTCGGCCGCAAATTCACGTTTGGTGATGATTGGTGACATACGTGGATCTGTTCCCATCTTCTTATCTGTCTTGAAGTATGTGATCCACTCATCAGTGCGGTCTATAGCTTCTTTTGCATCTGCAATAGTTTTCTGGGCAATACCCATATCCAAATAGGTGTATCCATCCTGGACATAGGTACCAGCATTATCCATGTAGATTTTTGCATTGGCAAAGGTCTCTTTTGCTGCTGTATCCAGTGCAGCATTTGCATCTTTGACCTTTTGATCAGCTTTTGAAGTGTCAATACCGTCAGCTTTATACTTCGCGATATCTGTCTGCAACGTCTTTACTTTTGTTTTTACCGAACCAATGTCTCCAGTTAGTTCATTCGGATTTGTAACAAATGCAGAAACGTTTTTGACCTGCTCTTTTACCTTGTTATTAGCACCTGTGGTACTAATACTCACTAATTCAATTTGTTTGGAAGAATTGACTTTAGGAGCATTTCCTTTCAGTGAAACCTTAACCTGCTCTTCCTTGTCTTTATAGGATAGTTCCCATCCTGTCAGGCTTAACTGGCTTTTGCTGGATGCAGGCCTGGGGTTCTCTACACCATCAAGTACGATAACATAGTTCCAGATTGGGTTTTCAAGTTGGGTGGAGAGAAGGATATTCTCATCACTGGGAAAAGTTTCACCTGCGGTTGAAACAAAATCGATTTGAAAATCAGCAGTGACATTTGTCTTTCCAGATTCGAGATCTCCGGCAGGTTTAACATTGACATACCCGACATCAACCCCTGCCAGAACCGGGGAGATTGCAAGTCCGAACAGGACCAGCAGTGAGATAATGAGTGTTCCAGTCTTCATGCGCATCTCATTCAAACAATGGTTCAATACTCTCATCGAGTTTTATCTTGTTCTCAACATCAATTCGCTCTGAGGTTGCCTTTGTCTCCTTGGCAATCTCAAGAAGATTTGTGACCCGTGGTGCGTCTGCAATGGATGCGAGAAGAACAACTGCGGCAACAAACCTGCTCTGTGCAGGGAAGTCTCCACCTCTCACCTCAACACCCGCAATGTTTTCTTCAACCCAGCTCTTAGCTTTTTCGATTCCTTTTCGATCTAATTCATCTGGTGGCCCGGCTACCAATACAAGGGCACGGCTAGCCGTGGAGTACTCACATGGGAGTGTAAGTCGTCCGAGCATAGCCCTTCGGACAAGAGAAAGAACACGCGAAGTCCGGTCTTCTCCCATCAACTTATCCTCTGGGCGACGCTCTTCTACCTGATTCCGTCGCAGCATCCGTCCAAGAAGTCCCTTTTCAGGTTCAGGTGTCTGCCCTCCCACTTCGCTGATAGCATACCCGACTGAACTGATACCCCCGCCCTTGAGTGTATTGATTATCTCACTGGAATCAACTACCATCTCTCCTACATGACCTAGTGATCCAACCTCACCAGCCCGGAAGAGAAGGCCGAATCTGCGGACAATTTCTTCGTTAAGCCTGTCAAATGCCCCTTTAATACTTTCGCCTTCATTTTTCCATGCACTGTTATCAAAGAGAATGACATTATCTGCTTCTTTAACCAATGTGGCAAGACTTCGTGCCGCATTGTATGAATATAATCTTCCTTCTTCAGGGGCAGGAAGAATTGCAAGTACATAAACAGGTTCTGTATAGATTTTTTTAAGGTGCCGGGCAAGAACAGGGGCACCACCTGATCCGGTGCCACCTCCAAGTCCTGCGACGATAATGAACGCTTCTGTCTCACCGATCCCTTTGCGATCGATAGCGTTCATAACGATATCGATCTCATCAAAGGTTATCTGGGCTCCGGTGTCGTTATCTGTTCCTACTCCATGCCCTTTTACTGTAGTTTGACCAATCAGAACCCGATCTTCGAAATCGAGGTTCTGAAGTCCCATGAGATCAGTGCGGGCGGTATTGACTGCAATAGCACGGAAGCTTCCTCCCGATGCTCTTTGGTCAAATTCGATGAACTTGTCAACGATTTTGCCTCCTGCCTGACCAAATCCTATAAAGAATACTTTCATTGTGGTTACACCAGTTGCCCTGAGATTATTAGGAACCTTGATATTGCGTACATTTTACGTGTGTACACTCAAAAAGCTTCTTCAATAAGCGCGAAGGGATTAACTAAGGAAGAATGAGCGGAGATTTCAGATGAGGATAGGGATCATAGGCGGAGGTCTTGCCGGTCTTGTCGCCGGTTACTCGCTTGCTGAGGTCCATGATGTGGTCATATTTGAGCAGGAATCAGAACTTGGTGGTCTTCTCTCTTCTTACCGGGTTGGGAATTATTCTATCGAACGGTTTTACCATCACTTCTTCTCTGGTGATACAACTCTGATGACTTTACTTGATGAACTAGGACTTTCAAGTGAGATCATCTGGTTATCGGGTTCCACTGGTTCGTATACTGATGGCGCGATACATCCCCTTACTACTCCTTTTGAGATTCTTCGCTATCCATACCTGAGCCTCGTTGAAAAAGCAAGACTGGGTCTCTTTACCAAGCAGGCCTCGCATATGGACATGGCTCCCCTCGATGCCATATCAGCTCACGATTTTATCATTTCCAACCTTGGAGAAAGAATATATCATTCATTCTTCGAACCACTTCTCAAATCGAAGTTTGGTCAGAATTCAGATCTTGTTTCAGCAGCATGGCTCATCAGCCGTGTGGCAATAAGGTCTAATCGAGGAGTGGCTGGAGAACGTCTCGGTTACATAAAAGGTGGGTTTTCTGCCTTTATCGATCGCCTCTCTGATGCGGCACGTAATAATGGGTGTACAATCCGAACTGAAGTCCCGGTAACGTCCGTTATTCAGGTCAATGCATCCACTCAACCTGGCTGGAAGATCAATGATGAGTTTTTTGATCTGGTCATCGGAACTGTAAGCCCCCGCATACTTCAGAGCCTTGGAGTGCCCGATATTCCATCAATTCCATACCAGGGAGCAGCATGTCTGACCCTCGCGCTCTCCCGTGATGTTACTAATGGTACTTACTGGCTGAACATCACGGATCCAGCCCCTTATGGTGCTGTGGTTTCTCATACAAACTTCGCCCCGTTTGAATGGTACGGGGAGCATCTTGTGTATCTTGCTTCATATTTTTCTGGAGAGCCTGAACCTGCTCTCAAGGAAAAGATGCTATCTGACTTCTGCACAAAATTTTCTGTAGATCCGAGCGAAATACACTGGAGTCGGATCGCAATTGATCGCGATGCCGGTCCTCTGTATCTCACCGGATATAGGGATCATCTTACCGATCCGGCTGTGTCTGGACTATACCTTGCAGGGATGTTCTCACCTGAAAACTACCCTGAACGGAGTATTGAAGGCTCTGTGAAGGCAGCCCGGCGAGTCGTGGAGGGTATTCAAAATCGTGAGTAATATAATTCAATCATTCGTCTCCGTGGTTATTCCCGTCTATAATGATCTGCCAGCCCTGAAGGAGGCGGTTCCGCTTACCCTGAAGATGATGGATGAGGTTTTTTCCGGGTTTGAAATTATTATCGCTGAGGATGCAAGTACAGATGGTTCTACTGAATGTGCAGCGTCATGGCAGGAAAAAGACTCAAGGGTTATTCACCTGCACCGTGATCAGCGGCTTGGCCGTGGTTCAGCACTGAGTACTGCTGCGTTGCAGGCGAAGGGTGACATATTCTGTTACTTTGACGTTGATCTCGCAACTGACATGTCATACCTTCCACTTCTCATCAGAGCGATTGCTGATGGGGCAGACATCGCAACCGGATCGCGTCTTTTGTCAGATAGTAATATCACCCGTAGTCTGGGTCGTGAGGTCAAGAGTCGCGGATATAACTGGCTTGTCAGGTTGATCCTTCGAAGCAGACTAAAGGACCATCAGTGTGGGTTTAAGGCGTTTCAAAAAGACAAACTCCTTTCACTCCTTCCGGAAATTAAGGATACGCATTGGTTTTGGGATACCGAAGTGCTGGTTTGTGCACAACGAAAAGGTTATGCGATTGAGGAGATCCCGGTCATCTGGCGGGAAGGACCGGGAACTACGGTCAAGTCACAGGATATCTGGAAAATGGGCCGTTCAATATTAAATCTCTGGTGGAGACTTCATGTACCGTAAAATATTTGCCCTAATTTTGTCTCTCCTTTTGGCTGTTGGTATCATCGGGGTTATGCTTTGGCGAGTTTGGGGTGATTTGAATGCAGCACTCGAATATTTGCACCCTGTATATCTTATTCCTGCTGTGCTGATTTGTGTAATTGCCTGGTTTTCACGTGGATGGCGTTACAAGGTCATTCTTGCCCGGCTTGGTGTGATGGTACCGACGATCTTTGCCACTGCCTGCATCTATCTCTCGCAGACCGTTAATCTGCTTGTTCCTGCAAGATTGGGTGATTTAATCAGGATCATTCTTGTTAAGCATGAGTATGATGCTACAGTTTCACAAGGGCTCTCCTCAATTGTTGTCGAACGGGTTTTTGATATCATCACAGTTGCATTTCTGGGCCTCATCTCCGTCCTCTTTGTTTTAAATGTTCCTGAATGGGCACTCTCCCTTATTGTAATCCCACTGGTTCTTGGTGCATTGTTCTTTGGTGTTCTCCTCTTTATGGGTCGATTTTCATCAGAAAACAAGTACCTCGGATACCTCCTGACCATGCTCAATGAGGTAAAAGAAGCCTCTCTCACTCCTTCCACTGCGATAATTCTCTTCTTCTCATCAGTGGGCATCTGGATCATGGATACGATAATCTGTGTATCTGTTTCAGCGATGTTTAACCAGGAAATCCCCCTGGCAGTTATTCTTCTTGCGATTGTAGCCGGAAATCTGATAAAAGCTGTTCCGGTAACTCCTGGAGGTCTTGGAACATATGAAGCATCTCTGGCAATAATCTTTGAACTGTCAGGGGTTGCCCCAGCTACTGCGACGCTTATTGCGGTGATTGACCATCTCATTAAAAACTTAATAACCGTTATCGGTGGAGTTGCATCAATTTTCTATTTTGGAAACTGGGTAGTCCCTGAAATGATGGCAAGTATAAAACGTCGCCTGTTTGATAACGGAGAGGAAGATGTATGATTTTTCCTGGGGATTATGCCCTCATCCTTGCCTGGATAGTTCTCTTGTTTTTTCTTCACTTCTCACTGGTCTCTTTTCTTTTGCCTCATTTTAAAAAAGTATCCATTCCACTTGCTTTTAGTCTTTCACTGCTTCTTTACACTCTTATAAGTTTCTGGAGTGCTTTCTTCCATCTCCCTGTTCAACTAGCACTGTTCCCCTTCGTTCTTGGAATTGGTTATTCATGTGTGAAGATCGGGAGAAAAAGCGGATTAAGAGGGTTTTTCACATGTCACTCGGTTGTAACATCTGAATGGAGGTATTACCTTCTTTTCATTGTTGTCTTCCTGGCCATGTTATCACTCCGAATTTACAGCCCAGACATAAGTTCTGCTGAAAAGTTCATGGATCATGGGTTCATCTCCTCAATGATGCAAATGCCTGTTATCCCTCCTCTTGATCCTTGGTTTGCTGGAGGTGATCTCTCTGTTTATTATTATCTCGGCCACTGGATGCTTGCATCTCTTGGTCTTACAGCAGGCGTCCCTTCAACAGTCCTCTTTACCATGGCACTGCCGACGATAGCTGCCTACACTGCTGTCAATATGTATGGAGTTGGTCATCTTCTCCTCCCCCGTCTTCGTCTTCTTCCGGTTGTGATCCTTTTTTTAATGAATCCTGCTTTTGTTCATCTTGCTTTAGCAGGTACTGAATGGAGTAAACTTCTCTGGGATAGCACCCGGGTTATTGACGGAACCATCAACGAATATCCGCTGTTTTCTTTCATTTTCGGAGATGTGCATGCCCATGTTCTTGGATTTTTTCCCCAGACAACCTTGATTCTTCTTATCACTCTTGCTATAACGAGTTGGAAGGAGATTCATCCTGTTTCGCGTCTAGTACTGATACTGTCTTCAGGTCTTGCACTTGGATCGATTCCACCCACAAATACCTGGGATATTCTTGTCCAGGCTCCTCTGGTTCTTATCACCGGGGCTATCCTGCTGGTTCATTCAACCAGTACCTTTCCTTTGCAAGATCGGCCCCTTTCACTTGTGAGCAAACTCATACAGAAGGTCAGACAACCTGAACCAGGGAGAGGAATCATCAGACACTTTTCAGAAGGAAGAGGGGCATTTCTATACCTTCTGCTGGTACCCGTGATTGGTGTCCTCTGTTATCTTCCCTATTATGTAATGCTGAAAGCACAGGGTATCGAAGGGGTTGGGATAGTGCCCCTTCCATCTTCGCTCTCTGAATTTTTGCTCGTGAACGGGTGGTTCATTCTTATACTCGTCATCTCACTTCTTCCGATATTCAGACGCTCACCCTGGCTTCTTATCATTGCTGTTCCGTTTTTTGCCACCGGTTATATTGCTGCAGCAATTCCAGCAGTGCTTCTATGTGCGATTCTGATCAGACGGAAAGGGGCTTGTGATCTCCTGGCTGGGGCAGGCCTTGTTATCCTTCTATTTTGTGAGATCTTCTATCTGAAGGATAACATGGGGGACCAGTACTTTCGGATGAATACAGTCTTTAAACTCTATATCACCGCCTGGATTCTCTTTAGTGCAGCAACAGCCGGTATGCTTGGAAGGCTTCTTCTCCCTTTGGTCTGTAAACCGTCCTGGTCAGCCCGAATTATTGATGGAGCAATTCCATTGATTCTTCTACTCCTGCTTGTTCTGCCTGCTGTGGTAACAGCAACTCATGCAGGACCATATACCCCTACGCTGGATGGGCTTGCCTGGCTTTCGGTATCGCATTCTGACGATCTTGCAGCAGTTACATGGCTTCGAAGCCAGAATGGAAACCTTACGCTGGTGGAAGCTGAAGGTGGCGACTACGGGTATTATTCACGAATTTCTGCGTTCACCGGAATACCAGCACTTCTCGGGTGGCCGTTTCATGAATCGATGTGGCGTAACGACACACCCTCTGGATGGTATAATCAGAGGGTAATGGCTATTCGTGCTATCTATGAGGAGCCATCAAAGTCGGTAGATCTCATGAAGATGTATCATATTGATCTCCTGTATGTTGGACCTACTGAATGTGAAAAATATAATGTTACCCTTCCTGAAACTGGTCTTTCACCAGTGTTCCGCCAGGGTGCTGTCACGATATACCATGTTGCCTGAACCGGAGTTTCTGGCCGGTTCTGTTTTTCTCATCCTCTAGATTTCAAAACCTTTATTGACTCTGATCCCATACTTGTATGGCACATTCGTCATGTACTGATGAGTGATGACGGAGAGACCGAAGCTCTCCTGAATGAGGTGTAATATGGCAAACTACGTTACCTTTGAAGTTTCTGACGAGATTCAGAACAAGGCACTTGAGGCAGTTGAAACGGCCCGAGAGACTGGCAAGATCAAGAAGGGCTCCAACGAGGCAACCAAGGCAGTCGAGCGCGGGATCGCCCAGCTCGTCCTTATTGGTGCTGACGTTGAGCCTGCTGAGATTGTGATGCACCTTGGCCCACTCTGCGAAGAGAAGAAGGTTCCGTACATCTTCGTCACTAAACAGAACGATATCGGGGCTGCATGTGGCCTCGAGGTTGGATCTGCTGCTGCTGCCGTTATTAAACCCGGCAAGGCGAAGGAGATCGTTGACGAGATTGCAGGACAGATTGCTGCGCTTAAGGCCGAGTGAGTCTCATGTCTGACGCAACGCCCGCCGAAGTGATCGAGGTGATCGGCTCTACGGGTATGCATGGCGAAGCCATGCAGGTCAAGTGCCGGATTCTCGATGGTCCAAACAAGGGACGGATTATTACAAGGAACACGGTTGGCCCCATCCGAGAAGGGGATGTTCTTATGCTCCTTGAGACAGAGCGTGAGGCAAAGAAGCTCTCCCGGAGGTGAAAGCGGTGATGCAATCACACGTTTGTTCGTTTTGTGGTGAGGGTATGGAGCCAGGAACCGGGAAGATGTTTGTCCGCAAGGACGGATCCATCTACTACTTCTGTAGCACTAAGTGCCAGAAGAATTACAAACTCGGACGTATTCCACGTCGGGTTACCTGGACTGCAGCCGGCCGCAAGGCATTGGGTAAGGAGTAATCAATGGAACAGACCTTCCTGATGGTCAAACCAGACGGGGTTCAACGTGGCCTTGTCGGTGAGATCATCTCCCGTTTTGAACGTCGCGGATTTAAACTCGTGGCAGCAAAGTTCGAACGGCTTCCTGATGCCCGTGTAATGGAGCACTATGCAGAACATGTGCAGAAACCATTCTTCCCAGGTCTGAAAGCATACATCACGAGCGGACCGTGTTTCCTGATGGTGTTTGCAGGGAAGAATATCGTAAAGATCAGCAGGGATATGATAGGTGCCACGAACCCGGCCGGGGCTGCTCCTGGCACAATTCGTGGAGATCTGGCTCTTGAGATTGGAATGAATGTCATCCATGGATCAGACTCAGTAGAGACTGCAGCCCGTGAGATTGGAATTCATTTCAAACCTGAAGAACTTGCATCCTACACTCGCATAGACGAGCAGTATCTTTACGAATAACCACCTTTTTTGTCAGGCTTTCTGAGTCATGCTCATATGCGCTGCAGATCAAAATGAGTGAGAGTACCTGGTATCCATGATCCCTTCCTGTTTATCACTTCGAATCTTCCGTGCTGCTGCTTTGGTCTGGCTGATCCTGCTTTTGCTGGTTCTGCTTACCGGATGTATGAGTACTGGTGAGTGGAAAGAGAAAGGACAGAAGGATTTTCAGAATGGCAAATACCCAGATGCCATATCTGCTTATGATCGGGCAATAGCAATCACCCCCAATGACAGTGAACTCTACTATCTCAAAGGACTGTCGCTATATGAGATGGTGCGGTATAAAGATGCCATCGACGCGTTTACCGATGCCATCCGACAGAATGGTAACTATTCACTGGCCTGGTTCTGGAAAGGTCGAACCAGTTATATGATGGGTGATTATGATGAGGCTGTTCGATCGTTCTTTAAAGCAATTGAGATAGAACCTGCAAACACGGAATACTGGTACTATCGTGGGATGGCTCTCTCCAGCCGCGGTCAGTATGACATGGCGATTCAACATTTTGACAAGGCTTTACTTATCGATAAGAATAATGAGAAGGTCTGGAGTGCCCGTGGATTTGCATATAATATGAAGAAACAATTTGAGCCTGCACTGTACTCCTATGAACAGGCGATCGTTGTCAATCCACAGAATGCTGAAAATTGGATCAATAAAGCCTCTGTTCTTAAGGCAATGGGAAAAGAAGCGGAATCTAATGTAGCGATCGATAAAGCAAACCTCCTTTATAAAGAACAGGAGAAGGATATCAGCAAGAAGATCCCCAAAACTCCTCTTCAATTTTCATCCTGAAAATCTGCTTTTTGTGTAATACAGAGGAAGACATTTCCCCGTTCTTATCAAATCTGTTCTTCACTCGTGCCCTCAGGCATGTCAAAGGTGATATCAGGTGTCTTCTCGGGAAATATTTCGGACTTTCATCCCTTTAGGTATTCTTATTCTTTACATCTCTGTGTTCATTTCCGGTTGTGTTGGGACACAATGGACTGCTGCCGACTGGCTTGAAAAAGGGAACCAGTATGCAAATGAAGGTATGTACAAAAGTGCCGTTGATGCGTATAACCAGTCGTTACAACTTGATTCAAAGAATTCTAAGGTTTTTACCTATCGTGGGGTTGCTCTAGAGCACATGGGCAGCTACGATGCTGCGATGAATGATTTTGAACAAGCACTTATTATCAATCCAAATGAGAGTGGTGCATGGCAGGGTAAGGCAGCAACCTATATTGACACCAACGAATATCGTCAGGCAGTGAAAGCTGCTGATCGTGCAATTGAATTGGCCAAACTCCCTGCAGACAAAGCTGAGAATGCCTACCTTCTTCGTGGGTTTGCATTAAACCGGCTTGAAGATTATGATACTGCTCTTCAGGCATTTGACAAAGCTATTGAGATTGATCCAAAGCGGTTGGATCTGTGGCAGAATAAGGCCTACTCACTCACAAAATTAGGCCGGTTTGTTGAAGTTCTCAAATGTTATGAAGTAATGACTGGCATTGAGCCTAATAATGCTGAAATCTGGAGCAAGAAAGGTGAGATTCATCTGGCTCTCGGACAGATAAACGAAGCAAATGAGGCTTTCTCGATTGCGAAAAATCTCATCAAATCAAATTAATAATTGGTGACCTGTCTGGAATCACAGTCTTTCCTCTTTTTTTTAAAATTTGTGCTGGTATCAATCGTTCATTGGCTTCAGCATACATTGACCGAACAATTCAAGATATTATTACACGCTTCCATTGCCTCTCATATTATTTGATGTAATGAGTGACAGGTTCTGTTAAAAAAAGAGATTAATGTCTGTCAGGGTTTTGGATTATCCAAAGTGATGAACAAAGTAAACGATAACAACGGCACCGATGAAAATCAATGCGAAACTGTCAATCCTGTGGAACTCAAGTTCATGAAACGGAAGGGTCTTTTTGCTCCGGTATCCTCTCAAATCAAGCGTTAGTCCAAGGACCTGTGTTTTGGCGAGTGAATTTGCGACTAGTGGAATTATGATAGGCTTAAGACTCTTTACTTTCCCTATCGCACCAGTTCCTGGATTATATCCACGGGAAAGTTGTGCTTCATGAATTCGTGTCGCTTCGAGCTGAAGACTTGGGATAAACCTCAGTGCTATCAGAAACATCAGGATATAATCCACAGGCATATGGAATGCGAGAAGTGCTGTAACCAGTTCACTTGGTTTTGTTGTGACGATGAAGAGATGGAATGAGAGTATCATCACGATAAAACGGAATGTGAAGAGGAGACCAAGGCCTAGCCCTCCTTCAGTAACCGGCAGCATCCCACCGATTAATGGAACAGATGCAGGAATAATTGTGAAGTATGTTACCCCTTCCTGCACGGTAAGCGTGGTTAAAAGCAGAAGAAAAACTCCTAGCATAATAAGAAAGGGGAGTTGTTTGCTGATTTCGCGGTACATCCCAGACACAGATGCACCAATGGCTATGACCAGAATCAACCCTGCGAGAAAGATTGCACTTGGGGTAAGCACACTCATGCCTACAATTAACACGACGATGATCAGTTTTGTTACTGGATTGAGTCTGTGGAGTATCCCCTTTCCTGGAATGTACTGGAGGATCTCTGTCATGCCTTTACCCTCTGGATTGAGTAATCACCACTAACAGTCCCGTTCTTCATCACGATAATCCGTTCTGCGTTCTCTTCTGCAATCCTCATATTATGAGTGACCATGATGATAGTGTGCCCCTGATTCTGGAGTGACTTCATCAGTGCCATCATCCTGTCTGACTCAACCTCGTCAAGTCCGGTTGTTGGTTCATCAAGGATAATGATCTCTGGCTCCATGGCAAGGATACAGGATACTGCAAGTCGCTGTCTCTCACCACGTGAAAGGTGACGTGGGTAGGTTTTTTCCTGTTCTTCTAACCTCACCATTGCTAGAACGTTCCTGATACGACCGTCGGGATCAGGTGCCTGTATGTTATTCAATCCGAACCGGATCTCTTCGTCTACAGTGTCTGCAAATAGCATAGTGTCAGGGTTCTGAAACACAAGTCCGGTATGACGAACCAGGGTCATCACCGGCTCTGTGGTAGCATCTAGATCAAGTACTCTGATAGTTCCGGTGTCAGGCCTGAGAAGACCGTTCAGGTGCTTGACAAGTGTTGTCTTTCCTGATCCATTCTCACCAAGAAGAGCGACAAATTCACCTGGGTAGATTGAAATGCTAACACCGTTGAGGGCTGCTATGTTCCCATACTTGTGATATACATTTTCAAGCCTGATGATGGGATCTAATCCAGGTGGCAGGAATGGGGAAAGATCCGGATCTTCATACAATGCTGTTAATGTTCCCTGGGTATGAGGGAAGAGTTCATCAAAGGTTCCCTGTCTGGAGATTTTTCCATGGTTCAGTTCAAAAACACGATCTGCCACCCCCCGGTACCCTTCGAGGGAGTGATCTACAACAATGACAGTTTTTCCTTCAGCCTTGAGTCCTTTTAGAACCTCGATTATTTTTCCAGTAGCCCGGACATCCAGTTCTGATGTTGGTTCATCAAGAATCAGGACCCTCGTATCCATAGCAAGAGCGGCTGCTATCGCGACACGTTGTTTCTGCCCTCCAGATAAAGCATATGGGGGTCGCTCACCGAGATGTGCTATCTCGCACAGGTCCATCACATGGTTAATTCTTTCACGTCGCTCTGCAGTTGTTGCCAACCGGGTCTCAAGACCTGATGCAATCTCTTCTTCAACACTGGTAAAAATAAGCTGGGCATCAGCGTCATCGAATACCATGCTGATATACTGATTGAGCTGGCTCATCCCTTCGTAATCTGCAATGGGGCGACCTAGAAAAGAGAGGTGTCCGGTTAATGTCCCACCAAACTCATGTTGTAGAATTCCTGCAAGGGCAAGGCAGAGGGTTGTTTTCCCAGCTGCCGTAGGGCCTGTGATGAGGATTAATTCTCCAGGGCCTATGGAGAGTGTGACATCGTTAAGTGCCGGTTTTGTGCTTAAGGGGTAGGTATAACTCAGGTTTGTTGAAAGAATCATGCCCTGCCCCGGGAAAGGACGCGTGCTGCTGGAATATAAAGAATCTGTGCAACCACCGTGTTGAGGATGGCTGTCGGAAGAACGATTGTCACCATCATCAGCGAGAAGAATGCATACAGGCTTGCTGCAGTAAAGGCCTTGTATAACATTCCCGGAGCAACCATCACCAGAATCATAACGATTGCGATAAATACCAGACCACTTACAACCGTCGCAACGAGAGTTGAAAGTGCCGGTGCAAATTTGACTCTCTCTTTTGTTGCCAGGAACACAGCGAGACAGACAATGGCTCCGAGTGGTTCACTGATGAGGTTTGCTGGAGGGAAGAGTGAGTGACTGATTAACGCACTAATGATCCCTCCGACAATTCCTATCCCTAGTGCTTCTTTAAACCTGGGAGCAATGAGCATGATCGCCAGACAGTAAAAAATGATCACAAAGTTCGGAACAATGGGTGAGGGTACAAGGGCGGTTGCAATCAGACGGGCAATGGCTCCCACAGCAAGGAGAATTCCAACAATAGCGATATCCTGTGATTTCATATTATTCACTCAATGATTTTCTAATCAAACTGGTCAGATGTGTGAGCAATGAACACTATCTCATGATAGTAAATTCACGCGACAACATAATGCATCTATGTACTTAGTTGTTCAATTTGCCATATATAGATTCTTACTTCTTGATCTGGATGATTCCTCCATAATCTTGTAAACATACAGTATGCCGAATGAATTCTCCCTCAAAGAAAACAAAAACATTCACCGTTTCACCTTTTGCAAATTCCCTCATCTGCTGATCATAGATCTTTCTGACATGCCGTTCGCCTGATTTGGCGAAGAGGTCTATCAACGACTGGTAGAATCCGATCATCTGGGTGAGCCATTCCTTTTCGTATGACTTGGTCACTTGTGCCAGGGCAATGCTCTCGCTATCACTTATATAAGTATTATATTCACCATGTTCGTTCAGACCGCTGATCTGTCTGAATGTCATGATGCCTTTTTCATCTGGTTCGCGGTGGAGCATGTAAGGATATACCCGGCATATGGAGAATCGTTCGTTGTAAATTCTACATCTTCCATCAATAAGATGAACACACAATCCCTCCATAGTTGTTCGAAGGGCATACCCTGAAACATAAAAATTCCCCTTTTTGTCGCATATCTCAAAAAAAGGGGCTGGGATAATTGCATCGGGACAGATCTCCTTTGCCCTCCGGGTATCCTGGTCTAGCAAGAATACATGTCCATTTTGAGCAGTCATACAGCAGTTTCCACATCCGGTACAGGAAAACCCCACCTCTCTGATTATCACAGCAAGGTCCTCTACCGGAAAATTTTGTAGGAGTTCACGTTCTTCTGAAAACCGTGTTAGTTCCCTGTTCAGGAAAGGATCTGTCATTCCTCATTAAGATGTGTGGCATACAGGCTTATCTTTGGCGGAAATATGAGCAGTTGATTCAAGCTCCCCAATGTATAACCGTAATGGCTGCAGAAGAGAGATACATGCTTGAGACATTTGATCTCTCAATAAAGATACCCAAAGACGAGTATGCCTCTATTGCCGATCCTCTGAGCATTGGAACCGGAGAACTGCAACGGGAGGTTCGCAAGCGTGGAAAATCAGTAATTATTGTTTTTGAAGGATGGCGAGGATCCGGTATTTCGCAGGTTATTAATAAATTGCTCCATGCATTTGATCCACGTGGTGTACGGGTGTATGCGATCGACGAACCTGATGATATAGAGCGGGATCACTCTCTGATGTGGCGTTTCTGGACAAAAGTTCCACCATATGGGCAGATAGCCATTTTTGACAGGAGCTGGTATACCTCAATGCTTGTTGAAAGGGTAGAGAGATTGCATGAGGATGAAATACCATCACACTGGATTTCGGATATCATAGGGTTTGAAGAGCAGATAACTGGTGATGGAAATCTTATCATCAAGTTTTTCCTTCACATCAGCAAACAGGAGCAGAAGAAACGATTGTCAGACCTGGAGGATGACCCATTCACATACCAGGCAAGATACCTCAGGCGAAAAGAAGGTATATACCAATACAATCAGTTCCTTCCGGCCATTGAGAAGATGCTCATGAAAACCGATCTGCCTGCAAGTCCCTGGATAATCGTTGAGGCAGAACAACTTAAGTACGCCCATGTAAAAATCCTCCGGACCATCAATTCGATGATCGAAGGCTGGCTGGCAAATTTTGATGAAGATTCATCCGATAATTCTCAGTTTTTTGCAGTACAGGGAGTCATGAAAAATATCGGAGAGACAAGTATCCTTGATACTGTTGATCTATCAAAGTCCTATACAAAAGATGAGTATAAACCACTTCTTGAGCAGTACCAGGAAGATCTAAAAAGAATTCAGTTTATTACTTACCGCCAGGGTATTCCTGTTGTGATTGTCTTTGAGGGATGGGATGCAGCAGGAAAAGGTGGGTGCATCATAAGGCTTACTAACCCGCTAAATCCGAGAGGGTATGTTGTGGAACCAATAGGTCCACCTAATGATTACGAGAAACTTCACCATTATCTCTGGAGGTTTTATCCGAAATTTCCACGTAAAGGTCATATCACGATTTTTGATCGCTCATGGTATGGCAGGGTTCTTGTAGAGCGGGTGGAAAAATTCTGTCGTGAGGATGAATGGCAGAGAGCGTATCATGAGATCAATGCCATGGAAGAACAACTGGCGAGGAATGGTGTTGTGATTGTCAAGTTCTGGCTTCATATCGATCAGGATGAGCAACTGAAACGGTTTACTGAACGTGAAAACAGTGAGTACAAAAAGTATAAGATCACTGATGAAGACTGGCGCAATCGAAAGAGGTGGGATGAGTATGAACTTGCAGTCAATGCCATGATCCGCAGGACAAGTACACCCGAAGCTCCATGGACAATTATTCCCGCGAATAATAAATATTATGCCCGGATCATGACAATAAAAACGGTAATGGAAGCAATAGAAAAGAAGATTGGAGAGAACGGGTTACTCTGATCCGGTTTCCTTTTTTATCCTAACAGGATTTTATGCAGTTCCCTGCATCGTTTCCGTTCTTCTTCAAACCGGTTGATGATCTCATGCAGTTCTGGCATGTCAAAATCCGTTTCTATGGTCCCGTCTGTTCTGATGGGATAAATTCGTCCTAATATTGTAATTAAACGCTTCCCAATGAGTGTCCTATGTCGCACATTTGAATACTCAACAATGAGATTGGAATCTCCTCCTTTTACAGTTGCCTGATCCACTTCTCTGCTGATCATTTCCTTGCGTTCCCTGACACCTTCCACTGATTTCACGAGGTCAGGCAGACGAACTGGTTTAATCAGATAGTCTTCTATCTGGTCTCCGTATTTGATTACATCCTTAATGGTGAGACTTTTACCGGTCTGCATGATGATGGGAACGTGCCGGGTTGCTTCATTATTTTTAATATGCGACAATGTTTCCCATCCATCCATCGGTTTCATCATTACATCCAGGATAATAATGTCTGGAATTTCTGCATCTATTAGTTCAAGAGCTTCCTTTCCTGATATTGCTCCTCGTGCATCATACCCCTGCTGTTTAAGCGTCTCAACAAACGCCATCTTCAGCAGCGCCTCATCATCAATGTACAGGACTTTCAAACCGGTAGTCATTACCCTCTCCTTTATAACCGGATGTTATCCCTCTGTATCCGGTCCAAATGGTATGATGTAGTGTGAGTCATTCTGATATCAGTTTTTTCTCGACAGCTACATCTTTCTCGCTGATCTCCATCCCTGATGCCTGGCCTTCTTTAATTATGGCCTTTGTTTCATCCTCGATTGACTTTACAACCTCTGCTATATGCTCGGCGGATGGAATATCGCCGAGAAGGCTGTCATCCAGATTTACTGAAGAGGATTCACTTTCATCAAGCTCTTCAGTTGCTCCGAGGAACTTGGCACCCTGTCGGATCAGGCTTGATATCTCGAATGGGAATATTATCTTGGTTGCCTGTCCAGCCGACATCGTCTTTAAGGCATCAAGTGAAAGAACAGTGATTGCCCGTTTATCCAGAGCACGGGCACCAAGTGATAGAACCCTGAGCCCCTGTGCTTCACCCTGGGATCGCAGGATCTGGGACATTCTCTCACCATCGGCCTTGAGGATTTTACTCTGTCTCTCTCCTTCTGCTTCAAGGATCATACTCTTTTTAAGTCCTTCAGCTTTCAGAATTGCAGATCTTTTCTCTCCATCAGCCCTCAGAATGGCAGCCCGACGTTCTCGTTCTGCAGCAGTCTGTTCGGTCATTGCCTGCTTGACAGCCCCTACGGGATCTACTTCTTTGATCTCCACCCGCTCAACTTTCACACCCCACTGATCAGTCTCGCGATCAAGGATATCCCTGAGCCGGGTGTTGATGGACTCGCGGTTATAGAGCACCTCATCAAGTTCCATGTCACCGATAATACCTCGCAGTGAGGTCTGGGCAAGTGCGACTGTTGCCATCCGGTAGTTAGCAACCTCGAAGAAGGCCTTTTCCGGATCGATAACTCTGATGTAAACGATTGCATCCACATTGGTGGGCGAGTTATCCTTGGTTATGACTTCCTGTGATGGGATGTCAATGACCAGTGTCCTGAGATCCAACTTTACAACCTGGGTAATGAATGGAACCACCCAGCGGAATCCCTGATTCATTCTACCAATATATTGTCCGAGTCTGATTTGAAGACCCTGCTCGTACGGCTGGATAATGACTACCCCTCGTGCAAAGATAATCAGGATGATTATGATCAGAACAATGGTAATAAATGTCTCAATAAATGCCATTACAAAATCTCCTCAACAACAATATGCACACCCTTTGAAGAGATAATTCTTATCCTTGTCCCTGCCGGAATTGTGCCCCTGCTTGATTTCGCACTCCAGACCTGTCCTTCGATAGTTGCTTTTCCGTCGAGTGACTGGTCATCAGCCGCCGTTGTGAGCACTCCTTCTTTTCCGATAAGTGAATCCATGCTTATCGTATAGGGTTTCTGGTCAGGTGGGGTCATTCTGCTGTAGACAAAAACCGTTCCAAGGGCTGCCACTATTGCAATACCCACTCCTGCAAAGATGCCGATGTTTGTACTGAAGATATCAATGCCAAGCAGAAGTAACATCCCGATGATGATCAGAACCGTCCCGGGAACAAGCAGGAAGAATCCTGGAGAGAATACTTCAAAAGCAATGAGAAATGTTCCCGCAAGTATTACAAGCCATCCATATGAAAATCCCTCAACGGCCATATGGAGTAATCTGACGTATGAGATCAAAAAGATGATGACTGACTAATTCTGAGTGCTGCCAATTTGGCTCCACGGGGAACACCTAATTCTTCAGCGATTGGTTCACACTTAGCTGCCAGCAGGTATGCAATTGGAGGAAGCCCAGTCTCTTCTCTGAGGCTCTCATAGTTTGCCATTCCTTTTGATATGACGAGAGTGCATGAGTCAAGTTCATTCTGCACGTGAGATGGAAGCAGGTCAAAACGAATTCCGATCTCAGCTCCTGCTCCGTTAGTATAGATGTGATCAGCGATTGTATCCAGTCCCATCTCCATCGCATCAGCCATAGTAGCATCATTGAGGATAGGCGCATCCCGCACTACAACGGTGACATAGGATCCCTGGTTTTTCAAAAATTCAATTAGCAGTCTGTCGAATACGAGTTCTCCGCAATTGTCTGTTAGATACACAACGCGCCTTATCATCGGGAGGATTTTATCAGTGTCGTCAATATACAGTCCTGAAGCAAATTCTTTGTTGAAGAACGTGGTAAAGTCATCACTGATTGTATGTCCCTTTACACCATAATCAAAGATATTTCCGATAACTGCTGCGGTGACCAGGCTTCTGAAATCGGTCAGGTGTTCTCTTACAAGATCCAGTGCTTTTGCAGCTTCCCTGTTTGACTGCTTTTTGAGTTTGAGAAACGGATCTGTTGTCCCTAGTTGAAAGTACACTGATCGATGGAGAAGGCTTGCTACTACTGGATGAGTGTATGGCGTATCCTGAAGAAATGTAAGAAGTTTGGTAGCGTGCTCCATGAGTGGTTGAAACTTTTCAGATTGCACTTCTACGAGTTCTGCCTCAAGTCGTACACGTGATAACAGACAGTCAAAACAGCGATCATCATGATGCATAAAAACACCTTAAAAGAGGGTATGGGGCCATCGAGATTCGAACTCGAGTCAGAAGACCCCCAGTCTCCTAGGATGCCAGGCTACCCTATGGCCCCGAGTCCATACTATTTTCTCACATCTGACATATGTATTTACCCGTTTCATTCTATCCTGATAGATATTAGTTTCTGAACCTGGTTATGATATTCTGTTTGCATTCTGGTCACTTCATAAAAGATACATATTAAGCAGATTTTTGATGAGGATAGTTCTTCAAAATCTGAACTATAAATCAAGCAGTACCTCCTGAAG
>NZ_DATMYY010000404.1:0-3455 GCF_035560735.1 Methanospirillum sp. | reverse complement strand
GTATTTCGGAGTGCTATTATGAAGATGAATGTATCGTATCTTGCAGTCGGGCTCGTGCTGCTTCTTCTTGCAGTGCAGATCGGCTGTGTATCAGCTGCAGACACAAATCAGACTGGACTGACTATCTTTGCAGCGGCTTCCCTTACTGGTGTAGTTGGTGACCTTGACAAGTCATTTGAGGCTTCACATCCAGGGATTACCATCACACCGAACTTCGACAGTTCCGCAACACTTGAAACCCAGATCAAAGAGGGCGCCTCTGCTGACCTCTTCCTTCCCGCAAGTGACTCTAACATCAACAACCTGGTCAAAGCCAACCTGATCAGCAAAGATGATGTTACACCCTATGCAACCAACAAACTCGCACTCATTGTCCCAGCAGACAACCCCGCTGGTATCACCGGACTTGCTGACCTTGCAAAGCCAGGCGTAAAGATTGTAAGTGAGACCAAGGATGTACCAGTCCGCAAGTACACCGAGCAGATGTTGAACAAGACCGTCAACGACACTGCCTATGGTCAGGCATTTGTTGATGCATTCAAGAAGAACATCGTATCAGAAGAGACCAACGTCGCTGGTGCAACCACTAAGGTTTCCCTCGGTGAAGCAGACGCAGGAATCACCTACTACTCAGATGTCTCCAAAGAGCTTGCAGATAAGATCAAGATCATCGAAATTCCAGAAAACCTCAATGTAGTAGCAAAGTACAATGCAGGTGTTCTCACAGAATCAAAGCAGAAGGATCTTGCAAAAGATTACGTAAAATTGCTGACTTCTGATGATGGAAAGACTGCACTGAAAGAGTACAAGTTCAGCCCGGTATAAGATAATTTCAAATCCGGATGAAAAGGCAGAGGATACTTATTCATCTGCTGATCTTTTTTTTCTAGAAAAAAATGTTGATATTGGCGCCTGATCCTATTATTCTGAATTACTGATCTGTGCACCGGTTACACGCTGGGGTGATGTATAGATGTTCATTTTACCACCTCTGATAAACCCAATAATGGTAAGCCCGGTTGCTTGTGCCATTTCTATTGCAAGTGAAGTAGTAGCTCCTCGGGATGCTATCATAGGAATACCTGCAAGTATACACTTTCGTGACATTTCTGAAGATATTCTGCCAGAAATAAGAACACAGGTCCGGGAGAGGTCCCAATTAGATCGGAGTGCATATCCGATAACCCGGTCGAGGGCATTGTGGCGTCCGATATCTTCAGTCTTTGTTATCATTACGTCACTGCTAACAAGACCAACCACATGAATCCCTCCGGTTCTGACATGAAGATCGGAATCAAGAACTAACTTCAATGCCTGATGAATCCATGCAGGATCTATCACAATGTCTGAAGTGACTTTGGGTAGTTTTTTTATATCCAGAAAAGATGAATCACCGCCACATCCTGAAAGGATAGTCTTTTTCCCCTCCCTGATGACTACTTTTCCAGCTGTAAGGACACGAATCGTTTGTTTTTCAATCTGTAAGGATTCAATATCATCAACTTGTTTGATCATACCTTCAGTGTAGAGATATCCCACGACAAAGTCCTCAAGCCGGCTGGGACTTGTCATGACATTCAGGATCTGTCTACCATTGACCCAGAGGGCATAGGGGGCTTCAATGACCACCTCATGATCAGAAGAAGAAAAAGCATGATCTATCTCTTTGATGCAGGGAACGGTTATCGATAATTCTTCTGTCATTACAACTCCAGAGGTACTTAGGTACCCGCATATTACCTCAGTATTGCTGATATTACATATTTTACTTAGGAACGAGGTAAGGGCATTATGCTCCAGATTGTTTATGGCCAAGCAGTGCTTGTGTTGCGATTCGCCGTACGCATGACCTGTTGAGCGTTCTGCGTGGATCATTCAGAATATGATAACCACAATAAAAGTAACAACAATAAAAAAAGAATATCACTTCAGGAGATGAGGTACAATGCTATGCTTGATCATTACCCTACGGCATTCCCACGGGATTCTGTGCCAGCATTTGATCTAACAGGAGCATGGGTTAATAATTTTACAAAAAGCCCGGAATTTCAAGAATTCGAAGAAGAAGACATTGAGTACGTCCGTGATATCGTTACTGTTCTGACCGGTTTTCTCTTATATTACCAGGATTGCACACCATCAGAGTGGACAATGGATAAGGTAGAACGATGCCTGATGGTGGATTTTCCGCGAAGTCTCTTCCGTGATGAAGAATACATCGATTCTTTTCCAGAGGTGCTAATTCAGTTCTTCAGGTATCTCCATCGATCAAAAAGCCTTCCTAAAGCAAATACTATCGCAAAGGGTATTGAGACCCGGAAGTATGATTTTTACGAGATGATGGATGATCCTGAGCTTTATAGCATGCGTAAAGCATTATTAATCACTGCTGAAGATGAAGGTGTAGATCCGGATGATTCCGAAGAGGTATTGAAATATTTCCTAAAAACAGGTGAGCGAATGATGGAAGGGGTAGATCCAAAAGTTACGAAAGCGCTTGGTTTCATCCTTTCATCATGGGTACTTCCATTTTCTGATTCACGCTATGTTTCTGATCTTGACCAAGTTACGGGGTCAGATGTAATTGAGGTTCTTTCTACCATGGCAGGTTTACTGGTTGAAGAGAATCCAAATCCCAATGAGTGGAATGCATCAGACATCTTCAATTCTATCGAAAATAATTTAATTCCCTGTCCGATGGACCCAAGAACAAAAAAATTCATTATCCCCATTGCTCATGCTTTTTTTACATTTCTTGCAAAAAAAAATTTGCAACCCAATGCATTGGAGATTGCTGAAGCCATCCTTCCATTGCAGGAACGTGTCATTTCTGAATCATCTGATATTCATGGGTTTATGATGGGAATACTTGCTAAGCATCTCTTACGTTCTGGTATAGATATTGATGATGACGAAAAAATAAGAGCATTTCTTGAGATGCATGGTGAAAAAATCTTTATTGATATGCTCCAATCAGGAGACCGTGACCAGGTACAACAGATAGCACAATTAGTCGCTTCAAAGGGAATAGATGTTCTGCTTCCGTCTGGTGGATCTGATAAATCCCCCAGGATACCGAAAGAGCAACAGGAAAAGTATGAAGCCGTCATTACCCTGACAGATGACTTCTGCAAAGAGCGGCTTGATGGAGAATATGCGACTATCTGTAGGGCCGTTGCAGGTAAATTAGCGCGAAAGAGAGATTCAAAATTCAGCAGGGGTAAGAGTGATATCTGGGCTGCCGGGATTGTATACGCAGTTGGGCAGATGAATTTTCTGTTCGACTCATCATTTGAGCCTTTCCAGTCTGCTGATGATATCTGCGATTTTTTTGGCACCAGTAAGAGTACAACTTCACAGAAAGCAAAATTGATCAGGGATAGTATCGGTATGAATGATTATTGGGACTCTGAATTTTCTACTTCAAGGATGAAGAATTTAGATCCATTTAAAAA
>NZ_DATMYY010000403.1:0-2629 GCF_035560735.1 Methanospirillum sp. | reverse complement strand
CTATAAGAAACCTTTATATTCAGCCGCTCACTACTCTCATCCTATGGATACTGATAGAATTCTAGCAGTGTTTCTGAGTCTTGTTGCCCTCTTATTCGGGATAGTCGCTGTAACATCACCAGGAATTGTATTTGACTTTCTGGTTCTGATTATCGGCATTATCTTCCTGTTAGTGGGAATTTTGACTGCAGGGGTTGCACTGTCTGCAGAGAGTGGAACGTCAAAGATGATCCTGTTTGGGTCTGGTCTTATCAGCATCGTAATAGGTCTTCTTGCAATTATCTCACCCTACGTTGCCACCATCGCGATCGGGTATCTGATTGCTTTGTGGCTGGTGATCAATGGTCTGCTTACGGTTGCGTATGCAGTCTCAATTCAGTGGGAAAAGCATCGGATCTTCACAGGATTTATCGGAGTAATCAGTTTTCTTATCGGTATTTTTCTGTTCATAAACCCGGGTGCCGGAACTGCCCTTCTGACAATGATGCTGGGCATTTTCTTCATCGTATACGGGGTCTTATCTTTGATTGTGAGCCTTTTTTACTGGAAGGCATAACCCTTTTTTCGAATCTATCCCTGGTCTTATTGAGTTCTTTTTCAATGGATCAGTGAACTATGTTCAATCTGATTTCGCAAACCGGTATCCTGATGCCGGGATTCTGATCTCAAACCGTGCTCCCTTTCCCGGAGTTCCATTCTCTATAATACTGATCCCTGTCAATGAAAGGATCTCCCTGACCAGAAACAGGCCCATTCCTTTATCGCGTGCGTAACTTTTCTCGAAGATAAGATCTTTTACTTCAGCAGGTACCCCTACTCCATTGTCTTCAATAATCAGTGAAAGGGAGTCATCCCCCTCCTGATATCGTAGTGATAGATGGGTTGCATTTTTGCCGTGTGTGACTACATTTTCAAATATAGTGAAAAAAGCGTATTCAAGCAGCGGATCAGCATAGCACTCCGGTCCCTCCAGTTCCATTTCACGGGAGAGGTGGGAGAGATCAAGATGGGAGATTGCATTGAGTACAACGATCGAGAGATTATGCCAGGCTGGCTTTTTACTCCCCAGATCCTGATAAGATTTTGCATACTGGAGTATATCGCTGATCTTTCTGGTTAATGAATGAACTGGTTCCAGGTACGGGAGAAGAGTTTCATCAGTGTTCAATTCCTTGAGCAGTTCTACATACCCGGTGAGTGCATAATTGGCATTCAACGTTTCCTGAATTGTTACATTGTTCAGGTAAACGAGTTTTTCCTGAGATCTTTTTGCGATTACTTCGACTTTTTTATGTTCAGTGATATCCTGGATACTTCCAATGCTGTAGAGAGGATTGCCTGAAGAGTCAACAACGATGCAGAAGATGTCTTTCAGCCAGAGTTCAGTCCCATCTTTATGCCTGAACCTGTATTCCATAGCACCTCTCCCTCCTCCTCTTGTAATGACATCCTGAACATACTCCTTAATTTCGGTAGTATCGTCTGGATGAACCCTGGAATGGATATCATCAACTGTAAATAATGTAGCCTCATCGGGGGTATACCCGGTAATCTCGATAATGGCTGGACTTATATATTCATATGAGTCTGTCAGATAGTTCCTTTTATAGAAAGCAACAATCGAGTTCTCCAGAACTTCCTGAAAACGCGAACGACTCGCTAACAGTTCATTTTCACGTTGCTGAAGTTCGGTATAATTCTGGCGGAGTTCTTCTTCAGTTGCAAGAATCTCCTCGTTCATAGCGTGTAACTCTTCGTTTTTTCGCTTTAACTCGACTATCTGCTCCTGCAGTTCGGGGTAGTAACTCTTTCGATGAGAAGAGGCACCAAGGCCGATGATCTTCTTCCACTGTTCTTCAGAGTTATTGGTCATATATCCTCAAACGGTCAGGGTCAGTTCTGCTTATGAATGAATGAAAAAGACAGGACGGATATTATTACTCTTGTGCTTATTTTATTCACCAGGGGGATAAATTTATCCTTTTTTTTAATGGCCCTAATATTCTCGGCATGTTCTTTGTTTGGAGAGGTGAGGGAAGTTTGAACCTGGTAAAGATTTACATGTCGCTATCGAGAAAAAATAAGATGCGATATTTTTATTCAGACTCAAGAGATCCTTTTAGGTACATCTCTGTGAGAATCCGGGTTCCTGATTCAGTTTTAAATATTTTTTTTCTGATGTTACTTACTGACTCAAGGCTCATTGAATCTTCAAAAATATTGACCAGAAAGTCGGCTTCTACCAGAATCTGAAAGTCAATATCATCGATGGCCTGGTATGTGTGATGATTCCCTATTAAAAAACAGATCCTTTCGATCTGATCCAGGTCCAGCTGATATAATGATAGAATTTGACGTGCAATTGGAGGGCCTTCAATCTCCTGGTGTTTTCCTGAAGAGGAGTTATATTTTCTTTCTGCCTCTTTGATTCCAATATCATGCAGTATGGCAGCAATACTGACTAGAATTTTCTTAGAATCCTCAATATTGCTTTCAGAGGCGATCATCTGTGCAAATGAATGAACTTTCAGGGCATGATTGATTCTTCTGACATCGCCGTCAAAGTACCTGACCATGTCAGCCATTATACCGGTAATCATAGGGTTTACTCCACTAAGTATTGTCATCT
>NZ_DATMYY010000402.1:0-2018 GCF_035560735.1 Methanospirillum sp. | reverse complement strand
TCATATACCCGTTCATCATATCGAGCGGTCTGATTAAAGAATGTAGCACAGATCTGAAGAACATCCACATGGGAAAAACCAGAATGCATAATTGCCTCTTTCATAATATGTTTCAAATGTGGAAGACGCCGCGTATATGATCGTGCAACGAATGTTGCTCCGGCTCCAAGAATAAGTTCTATAACATTCAGAGGGTATTCACGAAGTCCATCCGGAGTTGATTTGCCGGAATATCCAAACGGAGAAGTCGGGGTGTATTGACCTGTGGTCAGACCATAAACCCGGTTGTTATGGCATATTACCGTGACGTCTAAATTTCTTTTTGCTGCATGAATCAAATGATCCAGACCTTCGGCATAGAGATCTCCATCCCCCGCAAAACAAATGACCGTGAGATCAGGATTTGCCATCTTGATGCCGGTTGCGACTGGAACGGTCCTGCCATGAAGTGAGTAAAAACTATTTAAATTTAAATAATCAGCGATCTTAGCGTGGCATCCGATTCCTGATACGAGAACAATATTCTCCCTAGGTATACCTTCCTGTTCGAGTTCCAAAATCACAGTCTTTAGGACATGTTGAATAACAAAGTTCCCACACCCGGGACACCAGGTATTCTGTACAGGTGTTATAAGGTTCTCTTCATTGGTCATGAAATACACCTCTGTACCTGATCCACCAATTCTTCCACAGCAAATGGTCTCCCATCATACCGAAGAATAAAATGATCTGGTTTACACCCATACCGTTCAGTGATCTGGTTCAACTGACCCATCGAACTCTCTTCAACAAGGATTATGGTTTCAACTCCCTCCATCGCTCTTTTAAATTCAGTTTTCGGGAACGGAACTAGCACCACTGGGGATACAACACGAAGTCCGAGTACCTCAGCGACTTCTGAACAGACACCACGGGGAGAGCCCCAGCAGAGTAGAACAGTCTTCGCTGATTCTGACCCCCCGAGATAGACAGCTCCTGGTTGATCAACAAACTGGATAAGGTGTTCAATTTTGCGAAGACGTTTCTGGACTTGGGTAATCACCATGGCGGAATCCTCGGTCGTGAATCCGTCATAATCATGAGTGTAACTATTCGTCTTAATGATCTCACCCTTACAGGGAAGGGGCAGAAGCGGGGAGATTCCATCGGGTGTATCAGCATACCTTTTGTAGGGAATCAATGGAGATGGAGAGGGCTGTGTATGATTGATATCCGATATTGTACCAAGGGTACAGATTCCTTCTGATAGGGTTTTATCAGAAAGAATAATAGTTGGGATCTGAAATTTCCAGGCTATTTGAACTGATTCAGCTGACCACTTATATGCCTCAGCCGGAGTTGCAGGAGCAACGACGAATCTGGGAAATTCACCCTGCCCCGCGTGACAAGCAAAGAGGAGATCAGACTGGGAAGTATATGTAGGAAGTCCTGTCGATGGCCCGGTTCTCTGTGAAAGGACAATGGCGATAGGTATTTCAGCCATACCAGCCAGAGACAACCCTTCAGTCATAAGACAAAATCCTCCTCCGGATGTTCCAACAGCGGCTTTTTTTCCTGCATAGGAAAACCCAAGAGCTATTAGGATAACCGCGATCTCGCTCTCCGGATGAATCACCTCTATCCCGGTCTCATGGGCAACAGAGGCGAGATAATGGAGAATACCAGACGATGGTGTCATCGGATAAGAGACATATGCATCAATACCTCCAGCAAGGAGACCCAGACTTATCCACTCATTTCCTGAGAGAAGAGGGTGTGGTTTGCCACCAAAAGGTTGACTAATATGTTCGCACTGAGTTGCCCGTGAGTATGCTTCCTGTGCAATCTGGATATTAATATCCGTTTTTTTCTGTAAGTTCCTGCGTAATATCCGTTCAGAACGGTCCCAGGGTATTCCCATACATCCACAAAAAGCACCAATGATAGCCGTGTTTCCCATTATGGGAATGCCATGATGCATTTCAATAATTTCATTGATATTCAGGGCCTGTCCTGTGGACTTCACTCTTCCGCTATCA
>NZ_DATMYY010000401.1:0-3744 GCF_035560735.1 Methanospirillum sp. | reverse complement strand
ACATTGGTTAGGGTCCGGGTCGATGATAGGATTGATGGGTGAGTTTTCTGCCCGAATATCGTTGACTGGGCTGAGAGATAATCCCGGAGCCTGGATTCGTGTTGTGAGTTTGAAGTGTCAGAAAGGGCTTGTCAGGTATATTGAGAGCGATCTCTCCTGACAATACCGATTGGTGAAGGGATATTTCCGGATCTAGTACCTGTCGCCTCTTACATGGTACAATCATCTGCCACAGGAATTATGCTTTAATTTTAGTGACGAGAGGCACGAGAATAGAACGGTTGATAAAAATCCTCTAGATACTAGTCAGTTCGTGGAATTTGATTCAAATATCACCGGGGTATTGCATGGTGGTATTATGCACATACTATCTCGTAAAGAAAAGAGGGTTTGATTCCTGATTTACTCGTACACATTATACGGGATTCAGGGTTTTTCAAAATATATCTTCGAGATAGAGCGTGCAATTCACGGGATTCTCAATAGTTTTTTCAACCTGAAACGGTGATCCCGGTTAGGAAAAAAGAGACGGGATACCTTCAATGTAACAAAAATGAAGGTGTTCACGTATTGGGGTAATATTTTACCAAATAAATCTCTCCACCCATATTCCAAATCGATGCATGACCAAGGTTGGAATACATAACCGCCCCATTCTCTTTGACAAGGCCCCACTGGTTATAATGACCTTCGACCATATCACCGGCTTCATTTTTGAAGTCCTTTCCTGCTATCCCGGTATATGAATTCGATATCGTTGTGATTGCATCACGAAGTGAAGAAGCATCTGTCTTCCCATCAATAAGGTGCGATTCAAATGCTATCCACACTGCATCATATTCTCCATAGGTATACCCATTGGGTTCTCCATTCAGTTTTTCTTTGAGAGCAGTGTAGATAACAGGAGATATATCTGTATATGGTCCCAGGGAAAGGGCTGTGAAATTATGATTGCATGCAAATTCTGCGGCATCAGTAGAGCCTGTAAGGGCTGGTGAAAATGCATTCCCATCGCATCCAGTCCAGCGTACCTTCGTAAGGTTTGCGTATTCTGGTTTGGCTGCTTCCTTCATGATCGGTTCTATCTCATCAAAGGTAACTGCATATATGGTAACATTTTCAGCATTCGTGTTCTTGAGGACTTCTCCTACTTTTGTATCCAGTTGAGAGAGATACGCAGAGAATGTAGTTGTATTGGTATCGTACCAAACTCCATCTTCCAGGGTCATTCCCTTTGAAAGATTATGTGATACGAATTTTACAAGGTCATGACCCCAGAGATCATCTCTTGCTATTGGAATAATTTCGGATATATTCTGCTCACTCCAAATTTGATCTACTGCCATGGCCTGTTTTTTATCATCCGGATTAAATCTTAAGATATTGTCGCCTGCAATTGCTAGTGTTGGCGACGATGAACCGGTTGATAAGATAAGTATTCCTTCAGAATCTGCGTAATCCTTGATGGTTTCAAGTTGTGAGCTCGAGAAATAACCGATAACCTTCGTAATGCCTTGTTCATGTAATTTTTTAACGGCTTGTAAAGCAGATTCAGGATCAGATTCCATGTCTGTTGTGATCCCCTGAACGTTCTTAGAAGAACCCTGGTGAACCAAAAATGAATTTATGTCATCAATAGCCTTATTAAAGGTCTCTTTGGCCTGATCGCCGGATGAGGAGAGCGTCCCGTTGGTTGGAAATATCCCATATAATACAATCGTATTATTGTCTGAATTCGTTTTTTCAGCTGATACCGGGATAGAACCAAAAAACACGAGTCCAATAAATAGTACTATCACCAGAAAAGAAGGGCGATATGTAGCAGTACATTGCATAATGCTTATCCAGATTTTATGTTCAAAATACTATCGATCTGATATTCCCATTCAATTATTACGAGGATGGTGGATGGATATCTCGTCCCTCTCGTCATCTGACATTCATACCAGCATCCCGGGTGAATGAGTTCGAACACATCGTGACGAGAGGCACCAGTCCGGGTAATAGGTTGAGCCCGGAAGAGCCGAAAGGGTCCATCCAGGATGTCATGTGGTAATTTTGAACCATCAGAAGGGTTTCCCGATGTATTGATAGCGAGTTCGTCTGACAATGCCGACTGGTAAGGGAGATTTCAGAGGATGAGTCAGGGTATGCCAAATAGTCCGGGAGATGAGAGGGGTAAAATCCGGGGATGGTCCGGGGAGTATATCCGGTCTGTTGAATGATGGCTTGACTATTCAAGACAGGGATAAGGGCTGTGTGCTTCATTCACCACGGTTCACCTGTATGGGGGGGTTTCTTCTTTGATGCTGACCCCTCCCGGGGTGAGTCAGCTGCCCGGTTTTTTTGGATTGGGATTAGATTCATGACGGGTGCCTGGGTTTGCAGGGAAGTATGAACGGTCAGATAGATTACCCAGGGGGATTTAGAGGGAGAGTTTGGTAATGCCAATTGGTAGAAGGTTTTTTGGGGAGTATACAGATGAGTCCAATTAATCCCCTCTACATAACGTAAAAATGGAGATATATTGTGGCGCATTCAAGGATTTACATTATCATTTTCCATAAAAGATAGTGAGATCCTTGATCAATATTTTCGATACACTTGTTTTCTATGACCCGCATCAAGGACTATGATGGCCATGGTATCATCTTCTATCCTGAGTATGACCCGAAATATCCCTATCCGTAAGGAGTTCCGTCTGACTCCATCCGGAATTTTGAGTTTTTTTAAAAGAAGTGAAGGATTTTCGAGATGGCAAATCTCATCAAGTCTCTGGTATATGGTGAGCCGATATTCTTAGGGTATCTGTTTGAATCCCTGTTCAGCAGAATGGGAAAATACGAGAGTAAATATTTTATTCGTCTCCCAGTCTTCTTTTTAATTCATCAAGGGTGTATGTTTTTCCATTTTTATATTCGGCCTCTGCCTGTTGTATTCGTGTCCATTCTTCTGGAGTAATATCTTCTTCAGTATTGGAAAGTACGATAAGTCGCTCGATAACCTCTGCATATGTTTCATTGGGGTAAGCTTTCAGATGATCAAGAGCGTGGATGGTTGATTCAGGGATCTGGATAGTTGAGGAGGACATAGGCATGTGATATTTGGATTGGGGAGTAATGAATATAATGGAAATCCGGTACTTATGAAGAGAGTATCAGTACTCTTCGTCCTGCGGTCCTGTATGCCAGTTGTATGCACACCGGATAATAAAAACGTCAGGTACCCGGTTATTTCAACATGGTTGTGCCGGTTATCCCGGCATACATAAGGTTCTCTTTTTCCTTTCATCACCTGTATCAAAAAAATGCCCGGATTCCAGGATATCTAAGACATTGTACGTATCATCACCGGTACAATCTCAATTCTGGTTTCAATATCTCACCATGTATATGAGTTTCACCGGAGGAAACCAGAGTCACTGATCCATCAGCCACGACCCTGGATTCTCTGGTTACTATACCGGTCTGATACGAATCATTGCATTATGTTCCAGGAAATCTATGACCGGACACCAGATAATAGGTCTCTAAGAACTTGGACGGATGACCGCTTGAACAGAAACACGAGATCTGTTCATCGATCTGTGAATTCTAATCCACCGATTCAGGATACCCAGGATACCTCACTACATTCACAAATGAACTCCAGTCAGATCTATGACAATCCCAAACCACATCACCTGTTTCTAGCTTAAAAAGAGCGATAATCTCATAGGTATCTATAATATCCTTATCTCTACTC
>NZ_DATMYY010000400.1:0-21455 GCF_035560735.1 Methanospirillum sp. | reverse complement strand
CTCTTCATTATTATCTCTCTAAATTCCTGTGTTATCTCTCGTGAATCAATAACATCTATGAAAATTGGAAGATCTGACTCAGGCTATTTCTCCTTTAGTTCAGGTAAAACCGGGTAGTCCCTTCAATAAAGAGATCCAGATCAGACCATCGATGGTTATTCCCCTTTACTCTGGATCCAAATGCATATACTCTACACCCTGGAAGGTACTCATGCAGAATATCAAGAAGAAGCCCGTAATCTCCATCACTCAAATCAAACATTGACTACTACCAATTCCAGATAGAAATTTTTGGCATCCTGGAGAAAATCACCTGCGGTCGAAAGGACCATCTCCGCCCTCGCCTCCGTGTATCTGAATCATGGTTTTGGGTCATTGATAAGTCCGTACCGTGCAGAGGTTCTGAATACATCTCGTTTGGTTCGGGGAGAAGCCTTCTCAGGTGAGACTTCTAGTATGATCCATCACACCATAAATTTCCAGCAGAGATCATACGTAAATTCAGAATTTTGAATTACTCCTGCTTCGATGACTTCTCTGACATTTGCAGGTATTCGCTTTTCCCCCTCTTCATCCTGTAGCACTAAAACAGCGTTATCCAGTGATTTGATAGCATTATTCAAAGAGGTAAGGTCAAGCATATATTATCGTATTCTCTGAGAAATAAAAAAACAGGTGTATCCGTTTGTTCTTTCACTATCATTGAACCCCTCCTGGATTGACCATTCTCATTCCACCTGTACCGGCTATTGCCTCTCTGATAGCTTTCGACACAATCTCCTTTCCTAGTCTGCAGGACTCATCAACTCCATATCCCTGGGCCAAAAATCCTGTAACTGCAGCCGAGAAACAACAACCAGAACCATGTACCTGGTATGGCATCCGGGGTGAGGTGAGCCTGGTAACTCCATTACTGTCGATCAGGAGATCCACGGACTCAACCCCGGTTCCATGACCGCCTTTTACAACCACAACTCCTGCCCCAAGCTCCTGGATTTTCATCCCTGCTTCAATCATGGATGCATCGTCTGTAATCTTTATCCCGGCTAGACCCTCCGCCTCTGGTATATTCGGGGTTACAACGGTAGCACGAGGAAGAAGTACCTCTTTCATGCTTTTGATTGCTGAATCCTCCAATAACCGGTGTCCTGAAGTGGAGATCATCACCGGATCTACAACTAATGGAATGTTGTCGGGCAGGGTCTGTACAACCGCTTGGATTATTTCATCTGTAGAAAGCATCCCGGTCTTTACAGCTCCTGGTGTGATATCCTCAAGCAGGGTTGAGATCTGCTCTCTCACCACATGACGTTCCATGGTCCAGACTCCTGACACCCGATTGGCGCTCTGTGCAGTAAGGGCTGTTACTACTGCCATTCCCCAGACACCCACTTCAGCAAATGTCTTTAGGTCAACCTGAATACCGGCGCCTCCTGAAGGATCAGAACCGGCAATTGTGAGGGCAGTATGGAATGTGCATGTCATATGGATCAAAAACCAGTAATAGTCGGATTATGGCAGTCGGTATTAGTGAGTATTCTTCACACTCATGGGATAAATGAGATAGGTTCATCTCCAATAACTAGGGAATAGTGGTTATGTCATTTAGAACAGATCTCATTCTGGTATTATTAGTTGTCACTGTACTTTCTGTCGGGTGTGGTGCAGAGTTTCAGGGAGGGAATCATGTGGGTCCTGTTTCTTCTGATCCACCCATCTCATTCACTGACCCTGCCGGACCTGGAAATTCTCCATCACCAATCTCTCCAAACCCTCCCTGGCAAAATCCGGTCTCTCATCCCAGTGCAGGAAGGAGTATACAAACTCAGAATCCTATGCCCGGTCCACGGGCACCGATTTCAAACCCTTATCCTGCTCCTCTGTCACCGGTGGTTGCAGTTGATCATTTCCGTAGTCCTAGCTACTACCGACCGGTGAGCAACCCATACCCAGTCTATACTAATCCTTCTGGATACAGGTATGTGTCGCATTCATACTGGGATGATGATCATCCCTATTATCCGTATTATTCCAACTATCCCTACTCTTCATCAAATTATTATTATCGGGCCGGTTCACTTCAGATCCTGAGTTCCCCATCTGGCGCTTCAGTATACCTGAACAACAAATACCGGGGACGGACACCTCGCACCGGGTACCTTGACATCTCATCACTCCAGCCGGGAAACTATGATCTGCTAATACAGTACGATAATTACCTTCCATACACGAGCACGGTTTTTGTTGAACGTGGCCAGGTTAGGACCATCAATGTTGTGCTAAATCAAGGGGTTGAGCAGGGACCTTCAACTGGTGCGATGCAGATACAATCTGAACCAGCTGATGCACAGGTATTCCTGAATAATCAATTCATGGGTATTACCCCTGTTTACCTCTCGAGTCTCACACCTGGAGATTATACTCTCACTCTTCAGAAAGAAGGATATGCCTCGTATATCAGCGTAGTGCAGGTGATCGAAGGACAGACTCTGCCAATAACAGCAGTTCTGAGTGGGGTGCCAACACAGCCGCCAACTCCTGCACCTATTTCCACTCCGGTCCCAACACAAACACCTATGCCAGCTCCGACACGTACCGGGTTGCCTGTTATGGTTGTACTGCTTGGGATTGCTGCAGGGATGTTCTGTATCTCCCGGCGATAAGCCGGTTGAGAGTTAACTCTTTTTTCAGGAAAAAAAGGGAAAGCGAAATGGGATTAGTAACTCCGGCCGACGAGGGTCATAACTGAGTCCGGCTTTCCGCAGATCACACAGGTTCCTGATCCGTTACCGATAAGTTCTGACCTGACTTCAGTTCCAAGGATACTTGCATCTGCCGCTTCTTCGATCCGGTCTGCACATTCTTTGCATCCGCACCAGTGAACAGCTGCAACTCCCTTTGTGATAACTTCCTTCAGACCGGTGATATCTTCAACCGGGAAAAGATGATCCTTTATGTGCTGCACTGCCCGGGTAGTCATCGCCTCGTTCATGGCGGCCATCTTCACCTGGACTCCATTAGTGAAATCTGCCCGTGCAATGGTGGACTTCTCGCCGAAGCGTGTTACAGCAGTTACTACCCCGTTGTCGATATCGCGTGGTCCGATCTCAATCCTGAGTGGTACGCCGCGAAGTTCCCAGTAGTAATATTTGGCCCCTGGACGCAGGTCGCGGGTATCCACCTTCACCCGGTATCCTGCTGTTATGAGTTCTTTTCTAAGTGCTTCAGCAGCTTCAAGAACCTCTTCCTGGCGCTTCTTCATGATAACCGGGACTATGACGACCTGTGTAGGGGCTACTTCAGCAGGCAGAGCCAGGCCCCGGTCATCACCATGCAGACTGATGAGGGCTGCGATGGATCGTTCTGAAATCCCATAACAGGTCTGATAGCAGTATTGTTGTTCACCTGCGAGATTTTCGTAACAGATTGAGAAGGTTCTTGAGAAGTGATCACCAAGGTGATGGACTGTTCCAATCTGAAGAGTCCTTCCGTCTGGCATGATCGTATCAACGGCGATTGTGTAATCTGCACCAGGGAACTTATCCCAGTCTGGCCGTTTTGAGATCAGGACTGGGATGCACATCCTGTCGTAGAATTCGCGATACAACGCGATCGCCTCTTCGACAGTTTTTTCTGCATCTTCCCAGGTAGCATGAACAGTGTGTGCTTCTTTAAACGAGGTGATCTCTCTGAGCCGTATCAACGGTCGTGTATGCTTGGTTTCATACCTGAACGTGTTGACGATCTGGTACACTTTTATAGGAAGGTCAGCATGTGATCTGACCCAGAGGGCATACATCGGATAAATAGCCGTCTCACTCGTCGGACGCAGGGCAAGTTTCACATCAAGAGGACTGGTTCCGCCGTGGGTAACCCAGTATACCTCCTCTTCGAATCCCTTGATGTGCTCTGCCTCTTTCATGAACTCATTTTCAGGAATGAGTAGTGGGAAAAGCGCCTCTTCATGGTCACGATCAAGCAATTCACGTAGAACTCCGTATACTCTCTTGCGGATCCCAAATCCGAATGGGAACCAGACATAGAGGCCTTTCACGGGGTAGCGTACATCCATGATCTCTGCACGCCACAAAATATCGTTGTACCATTCTGAGAATTCCGCCTTTGGCGGGAGAGTTGCCTCTTGCTCTTCCATTACACAGCTCCTATGCTACCATTCCTAAGACTGCGGGAGTGATAAATGCCTCTATACATGCCGCGATTGCGATGAAGGGGACTACATATCGTATAAAGAGTCTTCCCAGCACGTATGCCTGTGCTGAAGCATCTCCCTGTCCGGCCAGTTCAAGCATCACTGCCCTTCCAAGCATCAGGCCGAGGGTCGATGATACAAGTACAGCAGGAAGTTCAAAGATCCCGTGCGGGACGATGGAGGCAAACATCACCACGATGTCAGTCTTTCCCCTTACCACTTCTAGGATACCTCCGATGACGATCCCGTTAAAGGAGAGGACAAGCAGGGTTACTACACCAAGAATTGCCCCGCCGAGAAAGAGTAAAACACACGATTCCAGGTTATTCAAAAACAGTTGTAGTGCCAGGAGCGGGGGAGCATCAGACATGATGTCGTTTGTGATCATCTCTTTAAAGAGTTTCACAAGCGATTCACCAAATGCGGGATCAGCCTGTGAGGATAAAAATCCTCCAGCACACCCAACGATAAATACCAGGACCGAGATCCCGAGATATCTGAGAAATTCCTGTTGAAACGGGGTGTAGCGGGAGGATGATACTGTCTCTGGCGTTTGCACAATTTCTTCTTCATCATTCCAGGGACGATCAGACATAGAGCACCATCCTGAGCATGTCCCGAATACCCGGTGCCATTCCAACCATTATCATTGCCAGAAGGATAAGATACCAGATACCCGAATTATCGGAGCGACGGTACTGTTCCAGGATCCAGATACCTGGAATAATGACCAGAAGTTTAAGCGGGAACATCACAAAAGCGGTACCGGTCATGGCAATCAGTGCTGATCCAACCACGTGCTGCTCAACATATGGAACTGAATGAAGATCTATTCCATAACTAGTGGCACTTGCATCAAGCATGTGTCCGAAGATAAGCAGTTGATAGAGCCGGTCTGATACGTACTCCCACCTGAATACATGCCTGAGAAATGCATATACGATGCCTGTGGAGACAGCTGCCATGGAAAGGATGGTGGCCGCAACCATCATGTCAACCCGTGTCGTGGTCAATCCGTACCAAAGCAGGAATATGAGGGTTCCGAGGCTTACAATTGCGCCAACGATCCCAAAGGTCCGTTTGAATTTTGAAATAACCTCCCTTTTTTCAAGAAACCACAGTCCCCAGAGTGTCGGTGCTGCAACTGCAAATATCAGGAAGAATATAAACGGTGTGGTAAGCAGTATCCCCCACCCGGATCCTGAAACGCCCGTATCTTCTACGACTCTAAGTAATCCGCCCCAGATAACCCATGGGATAAGAGCATACACAAACTCACGGTCAACTGATATATTACTCTTACAAAGCCACCGGTAGATCAACCAGACACAGATGATAAGAATTCCTGCGTAGGTCAGCGTGTCAACAAGGGTATAGGGCTGACCATACCTGATGGGATCTATGTAGTATTTGTAGATGAATTCCCTAATCATGTGCTGAGAGCTACATGAGTGCAGATGACATAAATGTGCTGAGGAGGGACTTTTCCAAGTCACGATGGACACAACTCCCACGTGATGTCCTCGTCGGCCACAATGCAATAGAACAGCTCCCTGCTATCCTTGCTGATATCAAACCAGGGAGGTCTGCACTTATCATCACCGGCTCTGCGACCCGCGAAGTAGCCGGAAATCAGGTCTGTGCCGTGCTGAGTCATGACTATACAATCTCTCATTTTTTAGCAACCCGGCTGGATGCCGGTCTCCTGAAAGAGGCAGAGCAGGTCGGCAGAGAAGCAGGTGCTGAGTTCATCATCGGGGTCGGGGGTGGCCGGGTTATTGATACTGCAAAGATCGTTTCTTACAACCTTGACATCCCGTTCATCAGCGTGCCTACCGCGGCATCTCATGATGGCATTGTATCAGGCAGGGCTACACTTCCCACTGAAAACGGGAATGTATCTGTGCAGGCCCATCCTCCGATTGCTGTAGTGGCTGATACCGGAATTATTGCCCGGGCTCCTCATCGCCTTCTGGCTTCTGGTTGTGCCGATGTCATATCCAATTACACAGCGGTTCTTGACTGGGAACTGGCCCACCGTTTGCGGGGAGAAGAGATCAGTGAGTATGCGGTCTCACTCTCGAGGATGACTGCAGAGATTCTCGTGAAAAACTCCCGGCTGATAAAGCCTGGTCAGGAGGAAGCTGCCTGGATAGTTGTCAAAGCACTCGTCTCGTCAGGGGTAGCGATGAGTATAGCCGGCTCGTCTCGTCCGGCTTCTGGTGGAGAGCACAAGTTTGCTCATGCACTTGAACGGATTATGCCCGGAGGAGCACTCCACGGGGAGGTCTGTGGCATTGGTGCAATTATGACCATGTATCTGCACGGCGGTGACTGGCGAGCCATCAGACAGTCTCTGATTCAGATTGGTGCACCTACTACCCCTGAACAATTAAAAATCCCCGACCGGGTAGTAACTGAAGCCCTGCTCAGCGCAAAGGATATCAGACCAGAACGGTTTACTATCCTAGATACTGGAATCACCCGCGAATCGGCTGAGCATCTGGTACGGATGCTATACGAGGAGTAATTATGGAGCAGAAAAAGACTCGGGTTACAATTGTCGGATCAGCATATGCGAAGCCTGGTGTTCAGTTTGTCTATGATGGAAAGACTGAAGAATGTGAATCATGTTCCATCTCACGGGTTTGTCACAATCTGGAGGTAGGAAGAAGATATGAGGTCATGGCGATAAGGGCTGCAAACCATTCGTGCCCGGTTCATCTGAAAGGAACAGTAACGGTAGATGTAACCGAAGCACCGGTTGAGATTCGGGTCCCTGTTGGCCTGGCAAAAAAACATACAACCGTTCTTATCAAACTCCCGGTGTGTGATGAAGCCTGTGAATGGTATGCCGAATGTCACCCTGCCGGAGTTGTCAGCGGTCAGAAATATATCATCACAGAGATCATGCCGGATGATCAGATTCTGTGTCGCTCAGACCTCAAACCTGTGATGGTCAGAGTGATTCCTCTCCCTGATGTGCTACCCAGAATTTCTTCATAAGTCTTCATTTTCAGGATTGATTTCTCATCGTATTCTATATCTTCTCTGGACATAAAATCCAGACATCCTGCTCTAAAAGCGCGGACAAATTCTTTGAATTTCAGTTATTTCGTGGCGTGCGCTCTTCAGAGTCTTCCCTTTAATAAACCATTTGCATAACATATATCCAAACCACAGTGGACAGTCATGTTGAGTGTTCCAGGTGATTGAGTGCAGAAGGAAGAGTTGCTACATTTACACATGCTTTTTGTCCACGTTAAGAAGTATTATGAACTTACAACCAGTGAGGAAGTTCCCACTGATCGGTATGATACTCTGCACATCTCTCCTGTCCATATCCACAAGAATAAGAGGTCACATAAGGAAGCTATCCTCATTCTGGGACAGGAGATTGTTGACCACATCAAACAGCAACAGCATAAGCCCCCTGTGATAGGGTTTACTGATATGGTCACACCTGAAATAGCGGTTGAAAACTGACATAATGGACGAAGAGACCGCATATCGGGAGATCGTCTCCCTTCTTTTAGTATCAGATCCTAAAGATTGCAATCTTCGTAGGATCGTTGCAACGGTCTGTAAGAAATATCATCTCTCCAGGGTTCCACGCAATTCTGAAATCTTTGCCTGTGCGACTGTTGATGAGCGAGAGCTGCTCCGCCCTATTCTGCTGGTAAAACCATCACGAACCCTTTCCGGGGTGGCACCGGTTGCGGTAATGACCTCGCCAGCTCCCTGTCCTCATGGCAAGTGTCTCCCCTGTCCGGGTGGACCTGACCATGAGTATCACTCTCCCCAGAGTTACACCGGGGGAGAACCTGCAGCAAGACGTGCCTTCATGCACAGGTTTGATCCCTATGATCAGACCATCGCACGGCTTTCACAGTTTGAACAGCTCGGTCATCATGTTGACAAAGCAGAACTTATCGTCATGGGAGGGACCATTACTGCCAGGGACGAGGAATATCAGGAATGGTTTACTGCAAGTTGTATCAGGGCGATGAACGAGTATGAATCTGGTTCAATACCTGAGTTCGTACCTCCTTCAGAAGATATCGGACAAAGACCTGTAAGTGAAGCCACTCCACTTCAGTCTGGAGAACGAGATTCCATCTTTTCCAGAAATGAGGAAGCAAAAGTCCGATGTGTGGCTATTACCTTTGAGACTCGGCCTGACTGGTGCCGCATTGAACATATTGACCGGATGCTTGCCCTCGGGGTGACCAAGGTTGAACTCGGAGTCCAACACCTTGATGACCGCGTCCTTGAGTTGAATCAGCGTGGCTGCACTGTTGCTGATGCTGTTAAGGCAAATACTCTCCTTCGTGATGCAGGCATCAAGGTAGGGTTTCACATGATGCCAAATCTTCCAGGTAGCGATGCAAACCGGGACCGGATGATGTTTCAGGAGTTATTTAGTGATCAGAGGTTCAGGCCTGACTTTCTTAAAATATATCCAACCCTCATCACCCCAGGCACGGGCATAGAAGAGTTGCATAATCAGGGTGGCTATGATGTGTATCCGGAGGACGAACTGATCGATATTGTTGCAGATGCCAAGGCTGCCATTCCAGAGTACTGCCGGCTTCAGCGTGTCCAGCGCGATATCCCGGCAGATCGGATCCTGGCCGGATCAAGGCATTCCAACTTTCGTGAACTTGCCAAACACCACCTTATTGAGAAGGGAGGAGTCTGCCGGTGCATCAGGTGCCGGGAGATTGGCAGGAGATCTTCAGATGATGAAGCAGTCCTTCAGACGTTGCCATATGACAGTTGTGGTGGAGAGGAACGGTTCATCAGTTTTGTCTCCGGAGACTCCCTGATTGGGTTTGCAAGGCTGCGGCTCCCTAGTGATACCTGGCGACCGGAGACCCGGGACGCAGCATTCACCCGCGAGCTGCATGTGTATGGGAAGGTTGTTCCAATAGGGAGAAGTGGTTCTGGCGAAGATCGGCAACATCGCCGGTTTGGCACTGAACTCCTTACTGAGGCTGAGCAGCAGGCTGCTGATGCCGGTTATTCCCGGATGGCAATCATGGCAGGCATCGGGGTGAGACCTTACTACCGCCGACTTGGTTATGAACGCTTCGGCCCCTACATGATCAGGGATCTTTCGGCATGAGAGCATCGACCCTGACGTTCATCAGGCAGCGGTTTACTGAGTACTACGGTAGGGTGCAGATCACACCTCCATCTTCGTCAGGCCAGCGCGAATTCGGGTTTATCTTTTTTGATGGGAATTATCCTGAAGATATCAGGATGAGAAGGCATATCGGATTTGGCTCAACGGAAGAGATGCAGGCGTATATAAAAAATCTCGTTCCTGCCCATGCCTACTACTCAACTGCATATTACCAGACACCTCAAGCAGCGACTATGGGAGACAAGAAATGGCTCGGCGCTGACCTGATATTTGACCTGGATGCTGACCATATTCTTCGGGGATCCTACCAGCAGATGCTTGAGCGGATCAAGGAAGAAGCCGTCAAACTGATTACTGTTCTTGATGAGGAACTTGGAATCGATATGCGCACTGTTCGCCTTGTCTTCTCAGGGGGACGAGGGTATCATATTCATGTGCAGGAGATTGCACTCCGGAGTTTTGATGCACAGGAACGGCGTGAACTGATCGACTATATCTGTGGAATCGGTGTCAGTCCGGCCCGGATGCTGAGTGACTTTCAGCCCGGCCGCTCAGGATGGCATCAGCGATACCGTTCATGTCTTATCACATACCTGGAGGATCTGCTTTCGCTCCCGGCATCGGAAGCGAAAGCCTCACTCTGCTCACTCCGTGGAATCGGAGATACCCGGGGTACCAGATTTTTGCAAAATGCTTCTGCACTGGTGCAGCAACTCAATTCAGATCCCAGGCAGGTGAATGTCAGGGATCCGACAACAATCGAGATCCTTTCCATCCTTGCAACAGAGAAAGATAGCCCGCTGTATGCGAAAATACGCGAAGCAGGTATTCAGGCAGATGAACCAGTGACCACTGATATCAGAAGACTCATTAGGCTTCCCGGCTCTCTGCATGCCAAATCTGGCTTCAAAGTAACTCCTCTCGCCGTGAAAGAACTCCCTGACTTTGACCCCCTCATTGATGCTGTCCCGTTCGGGGACAGAGGTGTAGGAGTCGAGTCTCCCCGTGACTACACGGTGCAACTGCTTGGAAATGAATGGGAGATACATCCCGGAGTCCAGCAGGTTCCTGAAGCGGTGGCACTCTTCCTCTGCTGCCGGGGTATGGCCGAGATAGCAGGAGGTGGATCTCCTGCATCTTGAAGATCTTCGGGGCATCCTCCTCGGTGAGCGGGATAGTGGAACGCTGGTTCAGATCCCTCATGATCTCTATCAGACAACTGCGCTTCTGATCAAAACACTACAGCAGGAGGTGATCATCATGGACGATCCCTTCTCTGATGAAGCCCGCATCCTGATAGAAAAGGTTGCAAGCATCAGAACGACTGCAGAGGAACTCTTTCACCTCCGCTCTGAAAAGATTGTTTCCCTTGCCCAGAGTCAGGCTGATGGATCCTATATCGAACGTGAAGAACTTCGCATGCTCATCCCGGCTGAACTCGAGATGTTCAACAGGATCGTTGATGGTATCCGTACATGCCGTATCGCACTCATAGAGTGGAAGGCTATTGGCAGGAGTCCAATTCCTATCAGGGTTGAGATACCTGAACGGATATCTGATATTCCCATTTCTGCCGGAAACGAACCCGTCTCCCAAGCTGACAGTGTTGCAATGACTTCCGTCATTGATCCGGGCAGCCTAGAAACTGTAGCCTCCAGCGATCTTGTAACTGAGTCTCCCGTACGCGCATACGAGCAGGAGGAAGGCTGGACGCCCTCTGATGACGAGGATGATGAGCCGTTCGCGTATACTCTCGTCCGTGTTCTGGCAGATATGGAGCCGTTTATGGGTGTGGACGGCCGGACTTATGAGATCTCAACCGGGGATATCCTGACATTGCCGGGAAGAAATGCCGAAGTGCTTGCAGAACGCGACATAGTCTTAAATATAAATCCGGGCTAATAATGTAGGTATTCTCTATACCCAGATGAGGCTCATTTTATGAAGATGCCATCAAAATTCAGGACATACTGCCCGTTTTGTCGCAGTCATCAGCAGCACGAGATTGAAAAGGTTAAGAAGGGCAAGACAACCGGTCTTCACTGGATCGATCGTCAGAAAGCACGCCGTGGCCGTGTCGGTAACATGGGTAAATTTTCCAAGGTTCCTGGAGGCGACAAGCCGACCAAGAAGATCAATGTACGGTACCGCTGTACTTCATGCCACAAGGCACACCTGAGAGCAGGGTACAGACTGGGCAAGTTCGAACTTACGGAGTGAGTAAGATGGTAGAAGCAAAACGCGATAACCGGAGCAGGTTTGTCAAAGTAAAGTGTCCGGACTGTGAGAACGAGCAGCTCATCTTTGAGAAGGCAAGCAGTACTGTTGCCTGTGCCGTCTGCAGTCATGTACTTGCCACCCCAACCGGTGGAAAAGCAGATATCAAGGCAGAAATCATATCTGCATTTGAGTGAGCACCTAATGCAGGAGAGAGAGTGGCCAGATACCGGCGAGTTGGTCGTCTGTTCAGTTAAGAACGTAAAGGACTTTGTAGCCTTTGTGACTCTTGACGAGTACAACGATCAGGAAGGGTTGATCCCGATCTCTGAGATCGCCCGCGGCTGGATTAAGTACATCAGAGACCACATCAGGGAAGGACAGAAGGTCGTCTGCAAAGTACTGAACGTCGATCCGCAGAAAGGCCATATCGATCTCTCCCTTAAGGATGTCAACGAGCATCAGCGGCGAGAAAAGATCAGGATCTGGAAGAACGAGTCCAAGGCACGTAAGTGGATTGGGTTTGCTGCCGCAGAAGCAGGTTGTGAAGATGCTGTTCAGGCGATAACTGACTCATTGTACCGCGAATATCCAGACCTTCATCCAGCTTTTGAGGATTTTGTCCTTGAAGGGCGTGAAATCCTTGATAAACTTGGTCTTGATGCTCCGATCGCAGATGCGTTGTATAAGATAGCAACAGAGAATGTCAAACTGCCGACTGTGACGATATCAGGTGATCTCTACCTGCAGTCCAGCAAGTCGGACGGTGTCAATATCATCAGACGTGCTCTCCGCAGTGCAGAGCCCAAATCTGAAGATGAGCATGTTGAGATCATTTATCTCGGCGCTCCAAACTATCGGATCAAGGTGTCTGCCCCTAATTACAAGGAAGCAGAGAAAAATCTCGAAAAGGCCTCCAGTGCCGCAATCGGTGTAATGAAACGCGCCGGCGGGGAAGGCCGGTTTACCCGGAAGGCAAAAGCTGGTAAGCACGTATGAAAGGTCGAATCAGGCAATGTCCTGTTGACCACCTCTATACTCTTTCTGAAACCTGTCCACAATGTGGTCATCCCACGGTAACTCCGCATCCTGCACGGTATTCTCCGCAGGACCGGCTTGGTTCATATCGGAGGATGGCCCGGTGATGGAAGATATCACGGTGGTTTTTGATGAAGCGGTAGCGCCCGAAGACCGGACCGCACCTGTAATGATCGAAGGACTTCCGGGAATTGGTCATGTCGGCAAACTTGTCGCCGAACATATGATCCAGGAACTCGGGGCTGTTAAGATTGCTGAAATCCAGTCAATCTACTTCCCGCCACAGGTCCTTATCGGTGAGAACGGGGTGGTCAGGCTCTGTAATAATGAGTTGTACCGGTGCTCAGGAGAGAAAGGATCGTTTCTCTTTCTGATAGGAGACTTTCAGAGTACCTCCAACGAAGGCCATTATCTCCTCTCCCAGGTGTATGTGGATATAGCACACGAACTTGGGGTTAAGCGGATATACACAATTGGTGGGTACGGAGTTGGCCACTTCATCGAGACTCCCAGGGTCATTACAGCGGTAAATAAAGAGTCACTCTCACAACTCGTAATTGACGCTGGGGGAGTATTCGGTGATGGAGAGCCTGGAGGAGGAATCATCGGTGCAGCAGGCCTGATGCTCGGGCTCTCAGCACCACTTGAGATCGAAGGAATATGCCTGATGGGAGAGACATCTGGTTACCTTGTTGATCCAAAGAGTGCTGCCCTGGTTCTGGAAGTGTTGACACGACTTATTGGTATTTCTATCGATCCTGCAAACCTCAAGGAACGTGCCGGTGAGATGGAAGTTGCCGTGCAGCGTCTTCTTGAACAGGAGAAAAAGTCAGAGGAAGAACTCTCCTATATCGGCTAAGTATGCTCCTCAATATCGATCTCCATATTCACTCCTGTTTTTCAATGGCATCCTCTGCACGGATGCTGCCTGAAGCGATCCTTAACGGATGCCGGCTCAAAGGTATCTCTGTTATCGGGACCGGGGATATTCTGCATCCTGTCTGGCTTGAAATGTGGGAGAAAACATCAGTGCCAGTGGATATGATTGCTGTTCCTACAACCGAAGTTGAAGGAGCCGACAGAGTCCATCACCTGATTTTACTTCCTGATTATGATGCTGCCGGGAATCTTGCAGATGCCCTCGCACCATTCAGCAAAAATATTGGGAAAAACGGGCGCCCCCAGGTGAAGCTTCAGGGTGAGGATATTGCCTGTCGGGTTCATGATCTGGGTGGGATGATTGGCCCTGCCCATGCTTTTACCCCCTGGACGTCCCTATACGCCTCACACAACTCGATTGCATCCTGCTATGGTGATGAACCAATTGATCTCCTTGAACTTGGTCTATCAGCTGACAGCGGATACGGAAGCCGGATCGCTGACCTTGCCGGTGTACCGTTTCTCACAAACTCAGATGCTCACAGTCCCGAACCTGCAAAACTCGGGCGTGAATTCACCAGAATAGAGACCAACTCAAACCATCCTGATACTATGGCAGTACTGGATGCTGTCAAAGCCGGAACGATTGTCATGAATGCAGGGTTCTTTCCTGAGGAAGGCAAGTACAACCGGACTGCATGCACCCGATGTTTTACCCCATATTCCCTTTCTGAAGCAGAAGCACACAAGTGGAAATGTCCTGTTGATAAAGGGAGAATAAAGAAAGGTGTTCGTGACAGGGCAGAGGAACTCTCATCGGGTCCTGAAACCCAGAGGCCTCCATATCTGCACATCATTCCTCTTGCAGAGATTATTCAGCGGACTCTTGGAACCTGTTCACCAACAACAAAAAAGTGTTCTGATCTGTATCAGAGATGTCTGGTCGCGTTCGGCGATGAGATATCAGTACTCACTGAGACACCTGTTGATGATATCAGGGAGTTCCACCTGGAACTTGGTGACGCAATATCGGCGTTCCGTGAGGGAAGGATTGTCCTGCACCCTGGTGGTGGAGGACAGTATGGGACCTTCTCTCTCGGGTAAATAGAAAACCCGCGCTGTCTCTTTTTTGATCAGGCAATGTGTTTGACCTATCTGTTTTTCCTAAGAAGTCACGCAGAACACACAGAATAGTTAAAGGAGTCTCCCGCCCACCTCATAAGGAATGATCATCGTTCGTCGGGACATTTGTGCCTATTGCGGCTGCTGCATTTCAGTCTGCCCAGAAGGTGCACTTGAGCTGATAGATGCCTATCTGGACGTTGATGCAAATACCTGCATCACCTGTGGCATCTGTGTCCGTGCATGCCCGCTCGGGGCACTGGAGGTTAAGAAATGAAGAGTACCTACGATCTGCTTGTGATCGGAGGTGGACCTGGCGGTGCATATGCAGCGAAAACCGCGGCGGAAAAGGGTTTATCTGTCCTGATGGTCGAGAAACGCCCGGCACCTGGTGCCCCTGTCAGGTGCGCAGAGGGAGTTGGCAAGGAACTGCTTCGCGAGTTCATGAAACCTGATGAGCGGTGGGTGGCAGCCGAGATTGAACGTGCTCACCTTATCGCTCCGGATGGGTTCTCAATGGAACTTAATCCCGCGAAGGCAGGTTCAGAAGTCGGGTATGTTCTCAACCGCAAGGTGTTTGATCGCGAACTTGTCTGGCAGGCTGCTGCAGCTGGCTCTGACATTATGGTCAAGACCCGGGCCTGCTCACCAGTCATGGAGAACGGCGTCGTTAAAGGTGCCCTCCTTGAATATAATGGAACTGTCACCGAAGTCAAAGCGGATCTTACAATAGCGGCTGATGGTGTTGAGTCCAAGTTTGCCCGCTGGTGTGGAATCAATACGACAGTCCCACTCAGGGAGATGGAGACTTGTGCCCAGTACCTGATGACCGGTATCGATATCGATCCTCATGCAACCGAGTTTTTTACTGGTAATGAGGTTGCTCCGGGTGGATATGTCTGGATCTTCCCGAAAGGTGAGAAGACTGCAAACGTGGGAATAGGTATCGGTGGAGACCGTGGTGGAAAGCCTGGAATAAGACCAAAAGATTACCTCGATCGCTTTGTACAGAAACACTTCCCTGATGGAAAGACAATCGAACTGATTGCAGGTGGCGTCTCGATCTGCAGGCCACTTGAGTGCACTGTTGCCGATGGTCTGATGATTGTTGGTGACGCAGCCCGTGTATCAGATCCAATTACCGGGGGAGGAATTTACGCAGCCCTGTATACCGGAAAGTCTGCAGCTGAAGTAGGTGCAGATGCAGTTGCAAAAGGCGACGTCAGCAAGAAGAACCTCATGAAGTATGATCAGGACTGGCGTGCATCATACCTCGGCAAGGCTCTTGATCGGAACTACCAGATAAAAGAAGTCTTTGTTAAACTGAATGATGATGACCTTAATGCAATCATCCATTCGGTCTCAAAGATGGACATGACTGAGTTCAACACCCTGAGTCTTGTCAAAAATATTATCACTGCCAATCCAATGGTTGCGCTGAAACTTGGAAAGGCCGGACTCAAGAGTCTGATAGACTCTATCTGAACTTTTTTTGCTTGAAAATGTGATATTTATCGGCCCTTCCTGGGGCCCCTAACAGGGCACTGCTGGGGTTTTATCCTGTCACGGGTTCGAGATCTGTTTCCTGGTCCAGATGGATCCAGTACCCGCGTGATGGATACATTATTGCTGTTAGTCCTCCGTCTCTGAATATCGGTGGATCATATTTCTGGCTGGTTGCATTATATCCCATCACGTATGACCAGGATTTGTCCAGGGAATGCAAGGCATCACCGGCTGTTGACGTCTGTATTCCAGGGAACCCAATAACATTCCATCCTTTCACCAGGTGTACCGGTGTTGGGACTGTCCCAGGATCAAAGATCAGAGGCACTGTTGTTGCATCTGCAGCATAAATCCAGAACCCATATAATGGCTGGATGATATCATCAGCCTTCACAACCGTCCAGGATCCATTGGCAAATGAATACATGCTATGTCCTCCTGAATCTACATCGCTGAATATCTGTGCGGTATTATGTCCTGATGCCAGGTCTGACGGTGTGGATATAAGATTCCACCCTGCTTTAAGATCCAGTGGATATCCGCCTCCTTCAGTCTGGTATTGATTCTGTAGTCCGGTTAAAGGATATTTGTCGATATTGTCTGAATTTATTGTGTATGGTGTATCCCCGACCCCGCTGGCTGCAATCTCCTTTCCTTTGTAGCTAGTCCAGTGGTTTCCGAGAAAGCCTGAAAATGTTGAGTTTCCGTAGATGTACCTGACCCGCTCGCCGGTATCCCATGTGTTTGATGTTTCTACCTGCTCAGCCTGCTTGCTCTTTCCTGATTCTGATAAGTCCAAAGTGGCAGGAGTGAATCCACCCCATGAATCTTCTAAATCTATCCCGCTGGCTTGTGGTGATAACCCGGTTGAACCGGTTGTAGCGGTTTTGGAATTAAAATCGTTTAGAACAAAGGTATTGCCATATATCCATTCTGAAGAGTCCAGGATTTGCAGGGGTTTTCCTGCAGTGATACTGTTTCGAACCACCCTGTTTCCAAATGACGCTCTGCTTTTGGTTATTGCAGATGGGTGTAAGGATCCCTGTGCAAGAGATAACCCGGTATTATATGCCTCAATCTGGTTTTCTTCGACATTAAGATCCTGTGAGCCAGAGAGATTCAGTCCTTCTGATACCTCTTTGATCTGGTTTTGTCTGATCATCCCTGCCCCTCCTCCAGAAGAAACAACTCCTGTTATGCATCTGTTTATCCGGTTACCAGCAAGTTCTCCAAATCCTGAACTGCTGAATCCCTCCTGAATCTGAACTCCGATAAGATCACCGGAGAATGAATTTCCAGAAAGATTCACCCCTGTTGAGATCCCTCTGATAGCAACTCCTATTGCATTGTCCCTGAACTCACTGCCTGCTATCCTCATACTGCTGGAATCAGATATCCCAAGTCCGTATCTGCTTGAGTTGTGGACAGTAGTTTCTGCAATAGTTCCTCCTGTAACCCCTGTGATGAGGATATTCTGATTCAGGTTCCTGCCCACTGAAATATTTTGGATGGCAAGATTTCTCCCGCCTTCTGCTACAATTCCATATCCGTTCCTTGATGCCATCGCGATGTTTCGAACTGTTATGTCTGAACAGTTCACCAGGTATAACGTTGCTGGAGAGAGACCCTCAATAGTTTTTCCAGAAATTCCCTGGTAATAGAGGATTGGTAGTCCGTCAATGATGTTTGACTGATCTATTGTATTAGACTCCCTGATGTCTCCGGTGCAGGAGAATCCGGCTGCATTATTGCGGAGGGTATTGTTTGTTACTGTAATCCTTGCTGGTTTGTCAAGTCTGAAACCAACACCCAGGTTGCTTACTATCTGGTTTTCTGTAATAGTCACATTCCTGGCACTGTCAAGGCGGAGAGCATCACCCGGACTTGGTGAAGTATCAGGCAAGGCTTTAGAGTTTCCGGCAATGATATTTCCTCTGATCTCAGAATCAGCAATCCCATCAAAGAAAACTCCTCTCTCTTCTGCGTCATTGATCTGCGTTTTCTGTATGAAAAGACGGGTCAGGTTCTCTCCAATAAGGTCAGTTTTACATTCCGAAATTCTGGTCTGAATAATCCGGATATCATTGGTAGTGGTAAGGCTGATTCCGTTTCTGCTGATATTTGTGATGTTACAAGCGGTTATTGTAATATTTTCGCTTCCACTCACAATCAGACCATTCTGCGATTTGGAGAACTCACACTCCTCAAGGGCCAGGTCCCTGATACCTGTTCCTGACACTGCTGCTATGAGATCGTTTCCATCATTTTTGGCATCAGTAATCTGCAGCCTGTTTAAGTTCACCTGGCTAGCGGTGATTAAAAGAGCAGAGCCATTCTCACCTGCAGATATGAGAGGTTTTTCTTCCCCTTTTTTCCCGGTGAGAGTGAGGGGTTTGGTGATGATAACCTGCTCTTCGTATGTGCCTGGGTCTATCTGGATGATCTTTCCTGGTGATGCGCTTTCGATTGCATCCTGTATCCTGGTAAAATCGGCCCCGGTTCTGCCTACTGTAATGACCTGCGAAATCGATTCCTGCTTCTGTGATGGTTGTTGTACTGGTTCCGGCTTTTCAGTACCGCGATATGGTGTTGGTTGTGGTATTGTCTGAACCGTGCATGGTGTCACGGCGGGTTCAGGAGAATGAACAGTTGTCTGGCTCACGGGCCCGAAGATTATGTGAACTGCAATATCATGTATAACCGGGGAGATGGTGAGTGTAGGGATTGAACCTTTGTCAATCTGATCCACCATGACATGATCTATCTCATACCCTGGCTGGGGTGTGATTGTAAACGTTATGTCTGATCCTGATGGGACAGTAGTAGCACCAAAAGGGTTTACAGATCCTCCCTCAGTACTTGTGACCAGTACCATGCATGATGCAGGTCCTTCTCCAGTTACTTCTGCTCCTGACTGACCTGCCAGTAGGGCTAATACCAGTAGCGTAAACAGGATCTGCGCTCCGATCCCCCTGGTTTGAACATACGAATGAGAACATGACGTCCGGACAGGGGTTTTCTGCTCCTGTAACCGAAAATCTAAAATCTTCTGTATCATCTGGTTTTTTCTGCTGTGGGAAATATTCGTTTATATTAATAATAAAAGGTCTGATCTGATCATTTCTTCTGATGTGTAGGGCAGCCGCTATAAATCTCCGGCCCACACATGCATGCACCAGAGTATGTCCGCGTTCAATAATCCTGAAAGAGCCGGCACGCGAGTCAGGAACATTTGTGGGGTTGATGAGGCAGGCAAAGGACCTGTGCTTGGACCTATGGTGGTAGCAGGGGTCGCCTGTTCAGATCTTGATGAGCTTGCCGGATTAGGAGTGATGGACTCCAAAGTTCTAACAGCGAAGCGTCGTGAGGCCTTGTTTGATCTCATAAAAAAAGATTTTCCCTACGCTGTGGTCATCAGAACAGCATCAGATATTGATACCCTGAGATCAGAAATGACCATGAATACCATAACGGCACGGGCTCATGCTGAAGTGGTTGCAACACTCGACTGTCCGGTTGCCTGGCTTGACGCCTGCGATGTGAATGAGGATAGGTACGGAAGGACCGTTGCCGGTTACATCGGGAAACCATGCCAGGTGATCGCAAAACACAAAGCTGATCGCACCTGCCCTGCTGTATCTGCAGCATCTATCGTGGCCAAGGTAATCCGTGACGGACTGGTTGATTCCTACAAAGAGGAGTACGGGGAGATTGGGAGTGGGTATCCGGCAGATCCGGTGACGATTGGATTTTTAACGAGGTACATCAAGGAACATGGCGCCCCTCCGCCCATCGCACGGAGGAGCTGGGCCACTGTCAAGAACCTGATGAATAACACCGGACAGAAGAAACTCTTCTGATACCGCCGTCTGTTCTTTTACTGCACAAGTTCAATGTGTACACATCTATGGACTGGTATCTTGTCGCTCTGGTGGTCATTGTCATGTACCTGGCATTGGTTGCCATCATCAAAACCTATCTCCCTTCACCCCGCACTGATACCACTTTAGGTGAGGAGCCGGAGCCTTCTGCCGAGAAATCCGTCCTTGCATCCCATATAACGTTCTATGGGCCGATTCTTGCCTTGAAGACCGAAAGTGTCACCTTCTTTGACTGGTTCAGAAAATATAGCAGGGGACTGCGGATATATGGGACCATCGGTGTCTTTATGGTCATCATTGTCTCGATTTTGATGGTTGCCATGATACTCCTCTCGGTCAACCTCACTGTTGCCCTGAAACCTGAGCCGACTGCAATTAATAAACCACAAAATCTCTTTCTCATCCCTGGTCTGAATGAGTTTGTTCCGTCCACGTTTGCAGTCTGGTTTGCCTTTATTCTTACCCTTGTGATCCATGAGTTTGGCCATGCAATCCTCTGCCGGGTGGAGAAGATCAGGGTGAAAGCCATGGGTGTCCTCTTTTTTGTGATCCCCATCGGTGCATTCGTGGAGCCTGACGAAGAGGAGGTGAACAAGTCAGCATCCTGGCCAAAGATGAGAATGTATGGTGCCGGGATTATGAACAATATGGTTATCGGAGTGCTATGCTTTGTCCTCATGATTGGTATGATAGGCTGGGCAGTGCCCAGTTCTGAACCTATCGTGGTCGGATTTTACAAGGACTACCCTGCAGCATCTGCCGGTATCCCGGTTCCTTCAGTCATCAAAACCATCAATGGTTCTCCTGTGAGCAATACCGCAGAAGTGGCTTCAGTGCTCAACGAGACGATCCCTGGAAATCATATTCTGGTCGGGTTTGAGAAGAACGGCACAATATCAGAACGTGAACTGAACCTGTCTACCTGGCCGGCTGATCTCGGTGCCCGTGAGTCTGGTTTCATGGGAGTGTATTATTATAACGGGCAGGGTGTCATTCAGACGACACAGCGCTTCCTTTCACCGACAGGATTTTTGATGCTTCTCTCACTGCCATTTATTCCAGGGTATGAAGGTCAGCAACTTCGGATTCTGGGATTTGATGTTGAAGACACGAGTTATTACACCGAACCTTTCCCGCTGTACTGGCAGATTATTCATCTGCTCTTCTGGTCAGGGTTCATCAATCTGGCAGCAGGCCTCTTTAACGCCCTGCCGATGCTCCCACTTGATGGTGGATTCATCTTTAAAGAAGCAACCGAACGCCTGCTGGCCCGACGCGGGCTTTCCCGGTACGGATCGCAGATTGTGGGAACCGTGAGCAGCCTCATCCTCATCCTGATGGTGGCAATGCTTACTCTCCCATACCTCTTCCATATGTGAAGAGAAGATCCTCGCCTCCTCTTTTACTTCAATTTTCAAAATGCAAATGTTGTAATAATCCGGATACTTTTATC
>NZ_DATMYY010000399.1:0-5668 GCF_035560735.1 Methanospirillum sp. | reverse complement strand
AGACAATACAATTCCATTACAATAGTGAAAATGATGGTTCAAAAATTTAATGTGGTGATTGAGCATGGAGAAGATGGATGGTTTGTAGTGACTGAGTCAAACTCTTTTACAGCTAAATCCTGACGCTACCTGGGAGTACCTTTAGAGGATAACAACTACTCCCCTTTCACAAAGTTGAGTATACATCTCTTTAGCGCTTTAGTATTACCTTCACACCAGTTTCATTTTTGTAACATAGGCCGGGTTTCTGTATTATAGATCTCACGAAACCTTTCAAGAACCCGGTGTCGCCCCTGTGCAATCTCTCTCCCGGTTTTTGTATACATCAAATCCTTGAGCTTAAGCAGTTTATCATCGATATGATCCATGGCATCCTGCATCTCTCCGCCTCTCTCACCGGCGGTCATAAACGCCCGGGCTATCCCTACCGCTCCTATCGCATCGAGCTTATCTGCATCAGATAGAATCTTTGCTTCCAGAGTCTCCGGCAGTTTTGTTGATCTGTACCGGTGAGTCAGGATTGCATGAACTACCCCCTGAACCTGAACATTTGAATAATGAAGAGATGGAAGATATTTTTCTGCTATCCTGGCACCCTCTTCCTCATGAGGAGTACCATCTGATTCTTCCAGGGGACGGGCAATATCGTGAAGTAGGGCTGCAGAAATGAGAATTTTCATGTCAGCTGATTCTTTTCTACCAATACTTTCGCAGAGAGCAGTAACCCGCATAGTGTGATCCAGCCCGTGTGCTCCGTGGGCATGAAGACGATCCAAAACAAAAGACCGAACATCCTCTACCCCTGCATCTCGTATGAAATCTCCAGCCACTTCAGGACAATCTGAAGTTTTCATTTTGATGCTTGGGACATGGCCTTCTGATACCGGGAAATGAGCCCGGTTACGGTTGTTTTTCCCTCAAGTGCTGATGGATCATTGGGTCGTATTACCAGTGCCTTGTTGTACGCATCAAGTGACTGCTGATATTGTCCAAGAACCCAGAGACTCTTTCCATAATTGATCCATGTGTCAGCATCACTGGGATCATATTTCACAGACAAATTGTACGCTTCGACAGCCTCCTTGTGACGGTTTAAGGATGCAAGCATCTTCCCTTCACCAGCCCATGCAGCAGCATTTTCGGGTTCTATTTTTATAACACTCTTGTATACATTGATGGCTGCCTGTGCCCGCCCCTGGAGGCTGAGAGCATTCCCTTTTTGAATAAGGACCGAGAGATTGGTTTGATCCTGTGAGAGAATTGAATTGTAAGCTGATAGAGCATCATCGTACTGCCCAAGTCCGGTGTTGGCATTACCCTGACCCATGATAGCAGCAGTACTCAGGGGATCCAGATCATGAGCTTCAGAAAATGCAGTCAACGCTTCCTTGGATCTTCCGAGGCCAAGAAATGCTGATCCCTTTCCGGTGAGTACACGGGCTTTATCAGATCCAAATATCCGGCCCTTGTTACAGGCAACAAGAGCTTTGTTGAATGATTCCAGAGCCTCCTGGTACTTGGATGATCGGAGTTGTTCTTCTCCGGCAGTAACCCAGGTACTATAATCCTTGATTCCGGTCTCAACCTCCTGATCGTAATCCACAGGAGCACGGGTCTGGTAGGTGTTAATCGGGGTGACTTCAGCCGGTGTTGCTTCTACACACGGCAGGAGAAACAATATGACAATGGTAATTAAGACTGTCGACAGGATAAGATCCTGATGCCATTTATCAGAGAAAGTAACGAGTTTATTCTCTATCTTGAACATTTCATCTCATCTCATTCATGACAACAACTCTGCTTCACTCAAAGTTGCTACTATCTCTCTCACTGCATAAGCTGGCATAGCATCAGTATACTCTCCAAGTTCTGTTGAAAGATCTCTGCTGCCAGTCCATTCTGCAACAAGTGCTGAACCGATTCCAACAGCAATAATCTGCTTTGCACCATGGTACAGGACAATCTTTTCAACAACTCTGACGATCAGACTCATCTGGGTTTTGTATACTGATATGGCTATGTCAAGTGCTCCACTCTCTCCGATCTCTTCCAGATCTGCACAGACAACCCGTGCGAGCCGCCTCATACAGGAGGTGCGATCTGTACCCTTCCGGTCGGCAGTATCAGCAGAAAAAAGATCTTCGTTTATCCGGTTTAATGCAACGTAGACGTCACCGGTAGAAGCAAAATATTCGGTACTGACAGGCGTATTCAACCCGTTGACTTCAGCAGTCTGAATCAGGGTTGCAACATTGGTTCTGAGCAGACCACAATACACCAGGTATCCCTGCTGAAGCCGGGTAAGATCAGTCTGCCCAATCATAGAATCAAAGGCATTGAGCGGGATGATGTCAGTTGTTGTACTTCCCATATCAACAAGTACTGCTCCAGGATACCGGTGTCTGAGCATGTCAGCCATAGCAAGCCAGTTGGCAGCTGCAAGCTGCGGAACTGCTGAAGTATGAAATTTCCCATCCATCCCATAGAAGATAGCATCAGGAAATACTGCCTTCACTTCTGAAACGATGAACTCGATCCCTTCCTGCTTTGATGAAAAACAATCTGCAAGTTCACCGCTCATCACAACAGCTGCATTCTCTGATCCAGCATAGGGGGTCAACAGTTCCTGAATAGGTGCCTCCTGCCAGAGCGGACAGTAGTGAATATGAACACCTGAACTATCAACGACCTTCAGGTTCGCCCCGCCGACATCAATCCCGATCACTGACAGTCACCGAACCATCTTTTCCAAATTGTGCTTTTCCTTTGAGTGTCACCTTTTCAAGTGATCTTCCATACGATGCTTTCACGATGATATCAGCAATCTCTTCTTCCATTATTGCAGCGATACCCACAATACTGTCAGTCGGACGCGGATTGACATCAACTATTACGATCCGGTCGGATGAGACAACAAGGTCTACGCCGATATATCCCTGACACCCAAGTATGGTTGCTGCCTTTCTCGCAGTACTGATGATCTCCTCAGCTCTTGAATGAGATGCAGGTGTTTCACCTCCATCGTAGTGAAAGTTCCCGTCTTTATCTATACTGATATTCTGTCTGTTGAGTGAGAGCACCATCGGCCCTTCACCGGTATAGTACAGACATACTTCACCAACGACCCTGCTGCCAACCATGCTCACCGAGAGATGTTCACCTTCGATGAACTCCTGCCCGAATTCTCCCGCTTCAGGTTCCTCATCGCGATAACGCATATGAATGGCACCACAGCCGGAGATCTCCTTGATCACCCGTTTCCCTGTTGTGACCTCTGCAGGGACATCGATTCCATGGGCCTTGAGAGTATCTGCTGTCCGGCGTTTATTTGCACAGACCGCGATCGCAAGAGAGTTGCACCCGATATTTCGTGACAGATCCTCAACGATCTTAGTGTATCGTGCAAGCAGGTGATCAGGTGCAATCACCAGTGCTTCCTCGCATGAGGGTGCCAGTCGGCGAAGCTCATCCGCAAAATCGGCACCTGGCGCTGGCATTACAACCTCGTATCCTGTCCTGGTAAAACTGTCTCGCAGAGTGCGAAACATTGCTTCACCTTCTGACGCAAGGGCAGGATCATGATGACATGCATATTCTGCGAGGAGAACTCTCATTGTAGAACAGGTTAGAGTTCATCACGCATAATTCCCCTGATCAGTCATACTCTTACTCTCTCCGGGTAATGTATTGGGTAATGGTACCCCGCATCCTGCTGACCAATGATGATGGTGTGAATTCGGAAGGCCTCTGGGCTGCATTCGACGCACTGAAAGAGATAGCAGAAGTTATTGTCTGTGCCCCCGCTACACAGCAGAGTGCAGTAGGCAGGTCGGTCTCTATCTTTGAACCTCTCAGGGTCAACGAGGTGACGTACAACGGGGTGAAAGCATTTTCAGTCGGAGGAAAGCCCACGGACTCGGTTATCATCGCCCTTTTTGCCCTGAATCTGAAACCTGACCTGGTGGTTTCGGGAATAAACATTGGGGAGAATGTTTCTGCAGAGGCTATTACTACTTCAGGAACCGTAGGTGCTGCTCTTGAGGCTGCAAACCAGGGCATTCCCGCTGTTGCATTCTCGCTTCAGGTTGAGGATCAGGCAGAGAAGTTTGACAACCCGAAGTTTCCGGGGTCGCGGTTTGATGGATCAAAGATGGTTGTCAGGGATGTCATATCGCGGATATTTACACAGGGTTTTCCTAAGCACACCGATGTGGTCAATGTCAATATTCCATCTGTTATTAAAGGAGGGTATGAAGTCACTACTCTTGGGGAACGTCTTTTTGAGACAGGAGTGGAAAAGAGAATTGATCCCAGAGGAAAACCATATTACTGGATCAACGGGCCAATAATTGAGGACGCACCTGAAGGAACGGATGTTCATGCGGTCAGGATGGGGAATATTTCAGTCACCCCGATAACACTTGACTGTACATCTTACAAGGCAACTTCCTGTTTTGGCGAACTCTTCTCAGGCAGTCCGGGCCAGCAGACTTAAGTCACTCTGCTTCAAACCTGACCGGCAATGACAAAATCCGGGAATGGAAATCCGAAACAGAATGCCGGATGCAGGGCTGCCGAATATGTCCGTGATGGTATGATCGTCGGGCTTGGAACCGGCTCAACGGTTGCATACACCATGGACAGCCTTGCAGAGCGGATAAAGGGTGGGCTTCGTATCACCGGCGTCCCCACCTCAATTCAAACCGCTATCAAGGCCCGGGAAAGAGGAATTCCTCTCGCATCACTTGACGACGTATCACGGATTGATATCACTATAGATGGTGCAGATCAGATCGATCCATCTCTGCGACTCATAAAAGGCAGGGGTGCAGCCCATGTCAGAGAGCGGTGCGTTGCAGATGCTTCTCAGCGACTCATCATCGTCGCTGACTCATCCAAACTCTGTGACCAGCTCTCCGGTCCGGTACCTGTTGAGGTTATACCATTTGCACTCGGGCATGTAGTCCGTAGACTTGAAGAGATGGGAGGCTCTGTTGTTATCAGGGATGGAGTGAAAAAAGACGGGCCGGTCCTCTCTGACAACGGAAACATTATTCTTGACTATCATTCAGGCCCTATCAAAGACCCGCAGGTATTGGAATCAGAAATTAATAATATACCCGGTGTCGTCGGGTGCGGTATCATGGCCGAGTTTTCAGGTATCATGACAGTCATTGTTGGTGAGAATAATGATTGCCAAATCCTGGGAATCAAAGAATAGGAGAGATCAGTACCCTGACTCGTGAACGAGTTTTCTGACGTTCTCGATGAGATCAACCCGAGTAGTATACTCCTCCTCCTTCTCTTTTTTGATATCATCAAGGATGGTATCAATAGAGACTGCAAGTTGGTAGAGTTTCACAGGTCTGCCTTTATTTTCTGTAATAAGGCTAGCAACTTTTGCCCATTCCTGGCCGATGAGATAATTTATGGCAATGCTTACTTCAGGCTGTCTGAGCAGGGTTCCGCGTTCGATATCACGTGAGGTCTGATCTGATCGACCAAATAGAAAGACAAGAACGCGTGCATGGTTCTGCCTTACTCCCGCCCTGGTGAGCATCAGAGTGATCTCTTCTTCTCGGGTCGAAAAAAGACCTTCCTGATCAGCATCCACTATTTGATTTTCAGCAGAAAAATGCATATGCAATTACAGAAGTCTCTTTTATTG
>NZ_DATMYY010000398.1:0-3851 GCF_035560735.1 Methanospirillum sp. | reverse complement strand
GTTGAGGATGTGAAGGTACTCGCTGATGGTCTCAGGGGTGATTTCCTTGCCGAGACGCTTCTGCAGGGTGTTGTGTGCGAGATCCATACCGACGATGATCGTCCGGCGGATATCATCCCACATCTGCTGCATTGCCGGGTTGTTGACAAAGTGCAGGTCGTCACCCTCTACGAAGGTGCCGGTTCCTGAGACCTCGTAGGTCATCAGCTGGCGCTGACCCATTGGCAGACCACCGAGGTGGCAGCGGTTGGGGTCGTACATGGAAATTCCACGGCGAAGTTCAATCTTCTTTGAGGCTGCCATGAACTCGCGTTTTCTCGGGGACTGGTTTACACCGTCAAAGTGATAGAAGCTGGTCTTGGTGTCCTGGACATCTCCCTCAAATTTCTCTTTCAGAGCCTTGAGGAAAAGTTTCTGTGCTCTCTCAATTTTTGCCATGTATGATGCCTCCTTATTCCTCAACCGGCATGAAGCCGTATTTGGTTCTCAGGGAGTGAATGCGCTGGACGTACTCGACGTACTCTGTGTCATCACGGAATGGAGTTCCGACGAGTGAGTGGAACATCGTGGTGTTTGCCTTGAGCCATGCTTCGTCCATTGGCTTGCCGACTGGGACTTTCTTGTCGAGTGGAACACCAATCTGGTCCTTGACGTACTTGACAACTCCTCCGTCGAGCACACACCGCTGAAGCATATCGAACATCATACCATCTTCTGCAAGACGGAGTGAGTGACCGTGGACGGTTGCTCCACGAATACCAACACGTGCCGGGTCGAAGAGGTTGGTGTTGATCAGGTCGGATGCGATCTTTTCGAGGTCACGCTCACGTGATTCGACGATCTGACGGCCTGACAGGGTACCTGGGTCAATACCACGGTAGCGGTACATCTCAACGTAGGTTCTCTGGTATGGCTGTGATGGTGCGTTGTACATGGAGTCAGCGAACTGGATGTACCGGACACGGTCTCCAGCCTTTGCTCCCTCGGTTGGGCTGACAATCTTGCGGATTGGACAATCTGGCTCTCCCTGCTCTGCAAGTGGTGGGTGTGCGGTTGGGTATGCCTGACCGGGTGCACGGTGTCCCATGATCAGGACAATCTCCTCATCCGTGACGTCACGGATCTTCTCAAGCTTTACGCCGGGGTTCATCTGCTTGCGCCGGTTCTCGGCGACAATAGAATTACCTGGACCATACTGTGGTGTATATGCCATTGTTTTATCTCTCCAAATCAGATGATTTCATCAATCTCATAACTGCATGAATGACGTCTGCAATCTTCTCGCGTGACGGGGTCTGTCCTCTTGTAATGCCACTTACAATTTCCATAACCGTTCCTTTCGTCTGGATATGGTGTTCTGGTGGCATCACATATGCCGTTTTAATTCCCTCACGAGCGAAGTCCTCATAATCGATGGGAGCCTGACAGACCACTACGGCCGGAATGTCGCAATCTTTTAGAATAGATCTTACTTTTGCGACCACGTGTGATCTGACGTTTCCATGGTGCAGGACCGCTACTTTGTGGCGGTTAATCTGCGAAACCTCCTTCTCGTTCAGACCAAAATATGCACCCAATACATGACCGGCACTCTTCGGAGCATCAGGGGGAATGCCACTTCCGGCATTGAGGATCATCGTACTGATGCTGTATTCAACCCCCTGTGTCCGGAGAGCTGATGTTATATCACATACTGGTTTGGTGACGTGTCTTCTGCCGGGAGACATCCCGACGATTATAACATCGGGATACCGACACTCTGATATTGTTCCCCTCTGGGCAAGAGCTCCTCCTTTGCCCATGCCGGCGCTCTCCCGGCAGTCTACTATCTGAGTGACACGTCCTATCGGCATTATTTGGTTCCCTGAATAAGGGTGGGTCCGGTCTTATTCTTCGGGTCAACGATCCCGATCATCATTTCATCTGCCCCGGGACCGTATTTTGCATAATCGGTCTGAGTCGGCGTGGATCTCATGAACTTTCCTTCTTTAAGTCCGTAGGTAAAGTTCACAAAGACCTCCCTGCACGCCTCGTCGATCCGGGGGACGATATCCCGGGTCTCAAGTTCAAGAAGTATGGTTCCGACCTGCACCCGCAGGTCGACATCGGTCTCCCCCACAACGATTCGGGCACGACCGGAATGGGGGTTTGGCAGACCCCTTGCGGGGCCATAGGGGACGAGCTGAGGAATACTGGGTCCGTTTATAACAATCCGGCGGATACCCTCTATTGCCACCAGCTTGTTGAGGATCTTCTCAACCGTTTCAGGGTTTAAAAAGCGTTCGGTGACAATCCGACACTGCGGGAATTCTGCCTCGCTCATTATGCAATCCTATATGTAGTTACACTCCGTTTGCAACGTGCTGGATTGGGGTGTTGAACTCTGGAATCTTACCGAAGGTCTCTCCGTAGATCTTGGAGGTTGCCTCTGGTGAGAACATCTGGGTTCCTGCATCAAGTGCACAGGCTGCCACGATACATGGCATACCAACACCGGCTGCGTGCCTGGTAACGACGTGGTTTCCGTTGAAGGTTCCCGGGCCACCGCCACCATAGATTGAGTGGCTGAAGAACGAGAATCCGACTGCTACTCCCATTGTACGGCCGTAGTCACAGCCTGGCAGACCGGTCTCGTGCTCGAGAAGGTCGTTGAAGTACAGGAGGGTGGATGATACTGCCTGAGCGAACCGGCCGGCACCACAGTTTACCATGGTTGCGGCGAGAGTTCCTGCTGCGGTGTATGCATTCCAGAGTCTTGGATCCTTGGTCTCGTAGAATGTGTATCCAGAGGGTCCCTTCTTTCCTGGGGTGATAACCTTGTCTTCGAGTGCCTTCTCAACGAGGGACTGAACGACGGTACCGACGGTACCGGTTGCACCGTTCTTCTTGACGAGGTCATATACCAGGTTGTTTGCATTCAGACCCTGGTATGCCAGGAGGAGAAGCTGTGCACGCTCGAATGGGCCGATTGCGGCTCCCATCTCGAACTCTCCAGCGTGCTCGAACACTGCTGAGAGTGCTGCACCCTGCATTGCGTTCTTGCTGGTCATCATCACGGCGTGGTTTGCCGGGATGTTACGGAGTGCGTATCCGAGACCTTCGTTGTTCTGGGGGATGGAAAGGATAGATGCACAGTTGCTGCCGACCATGTCCATGGTCTGTGGGTATGTACCCCAGAAAGCTGCCTTTACCATGGAACCGTCGAACATGTCTACATTGAACTGGTCGATGGTTGCATAGGTTGCTGCTGCTGCGACTGAAGTGATTGCTGCATCGTAGGTTGCTGCGGCCTCGATACGGGCACTTGGAACAGTGACGAGCAGAAGCTTGCCGCCATTGAATTCCCGGATCTCAGTATCGTCGCCTTCTTCAACCTGGATCATCTTGAAGATTTTCTCCTTGATTGCACCGGCGTTTCCGGAGATATCAAGGTTCATCTCACGACCCTTGATGAAGTTACCCTTACCAATTGCTCCAGTCTTCAGTGCTGCCTCTGCTCCTGCGAGGTTGACTGCGACTGTCCGCTTGGTCAGGTCAATCATCTTTTTCATGCCAGGGTTCACGAGCGGGCTGATCTTTTCAAGAGCTACACCGCTTTTCAGCAGTTTACCCTGATCGTCATAGAGATCAATAGTGTCGGAAAATTTTGCCATATGGTTCCTCCGATGTTCCTTTCAAACCTGTACGATTCGTTCACTGAATACTGCGTAAGGCGAATCACTGTGTGGCTGAAATCACTCGTACATGTCCCCAAAGGGACTGAAGATAAGTGGGAATCTGTTAATATAAGTGTTCCGGTTTGATTTTTGGAGAAACTTTTTATGCAATTGCCCTTTTTTGCGGTTTATTTG
>NZ_DATMYY010000397.1:0-3665 GCF_035560735.1 Methanospirillum sp. | reverse complement strand
ATACAAAGTCTTAATCGTTCATAGCCGAATAGATATCAAAAGTGCTCTGGTTTCTGGTAAGATTGTAAAGAAATCCCGGTGTTTTTAAGGAATCTGTCCTTTTCAGAGGAAGGTAGACCAATTACAGACGGGAAAAAGTGGAGGATCATATGAACATACAAAAGAGAATTGGTTTTTTCCTGATAATCTGCCTGATATTTATCGGGGTTTCTGCAGGAGCATCTCTGAATGAATCGCCAACAGCGGTGGTTAAAACTGATGCTGGTCTTATCTCAGGATTAGAGCAGGATGGACTCAGGGTATATCTTGGAATTCCTTTCGCAGCTCCCCCAACTGGAGACTTTAGGTGGAGAGCACCGCAGCCGGTGATTCCCTGGGATGGGGTCAGGGAAACAACGGCTTTTTCACCGGCATGCCCACAGCCGATTGCAGCAGATCCAAATCTTTCCATGAGTGAGGACTGCTTGTATCTCAATGTCTGGACCCCGGCAAAGACTGACAACGAAAAACTCCCGGTTATGGTCTTTTTCTATGGTGGAGCATTTGGAAAGATCGCAGGTTCTATGTCTCTCTATAACGGGACCGCTCTTGCACAAAAGGGAGTCATTGTGGTCACTCCCAATTACCGGGTCGGTGCTCTCGGATTCCTTGCTCATCCAGAACTGGATGCAGAGTCTACACAGAACAGTTCTGGTAACTACGGGCTCCTTGATCAGATTGCTGCTCTGGAGTGGGTCCAGCGAAACATCGAATCGTTTGGTGGAGATCCATCTAGGGTGACAATATTTGGACAGTCAGCCGGGGGAGAGAGTATTCTCATCCATCTGGCAAATCCAGAGACTAAAGGACTTTACCAGCAGGCAATCGTGGAAAGCGGTACCTTCTGGACAAAAGGGGCAGAGATTGATGCTCTGTATACCAAAGATGATGCTGAACAGCTTGGGGAGGCATATGCGAAGAGCCTTGGTTTCTCAGGCCCTGATGCAATAGAGCAGATGCGAAACCTGAGTTACCAGGATATCACTAATGCAACACCCTGGCCGCCTTCTTCGTTTAAGATGGTGAATACCCCGCATTTTGAGCCGACAATCGACGGCTCGGTAATACCAGAAGCACCGGAGACTGTGTTTCGTGAAAACCGCGAGAATCCGGTCCCACTGATCATCGGAAACAACGTTGATGATGGAACGACCCTTGCAGCTGGTGCTAACATGAGTGTTCAGGAGTACAGCACCTTTATCCAGAGCAGGTTTGGGAATGAATCCAGTAAGGTTTTAGAAAAATATCCTGCGAATTCAACCGCAGAAGTACAGCTCAGACTGGAACAGATCATGACTGATTATGATTTTACTGACCCGGTAAAGTTCGTAGCAGGATCAATGGCAAACATAAGTCCTGATACGTACCGGTACCAGTACTCGTATGTCCTTCCCGGGCAACCCTATGGAGCATTCCATGGCAGCGAGACCATGCTCCTCTTCGGTGTCCCGTTACCTGAAAACCCGGTAACTGATTCAGTCAGAGAGAACATGATCGATCTCTGGACGCAGTTTGCAAAGACGGGTGATCCAAACGGTGGAATGAATGTCACCTGGCCTAAGTACACCGAACATGAAGCCTATCTGGATATCGGATCAGTTCCATCTGTGAAGAGTGCCTCGTAACACTCATTCTCTTTTTGCATGAAAAAGTCCTTTTCATTAGTCCTGCCTGGGGCCCCCAACGGGGCACCGTTGGGGTTTTTCGGTTTCATATTCAGTACATTCCCTCTAATTTGTTCACTCCGGGCAGTGAATGAATCACCTATACTGCTTTACTTTTGAACTGGTCGAGACTTGAAATCAGTTGCCTGACAATCAGGCAACAGAAAGTCGATCAGATAGACCTTTTGATCCGTGAAAAAGAGGCAGGTATAAGGCTTCAGGAAAATCAGGGGGTTATGGAGGTTCCCAGATTCTGAATCTTCTCCTGCATGTCAGGAGTTACTTGTTTGACCAGTTCTGCATTATAAGACCCACTTGGCTTATACGGAATAGTACTGTTAAATATTTTATCTGCTGCCACTGCGTAGAAACGTGACTTTGCAGCAATCGTTCCATCTTTTGCTGCCGGATCAACATCGGTTGCAAAGATAGAGATCGTATTGTCGGTATTGCGGACAATATCAAAGGTTCTAAGCTGCTGTGGGAAATCACGTAGTGATGAGGTCTCAACCTCCCAGAACCCGAGTTCAGGATGGTCAGGATCCGGTGAAATCTGCGGAGTAATGGCATTGACATGTCGATGTCCTGCGATCCACAGGATCAGGTTTGGATAGGTATGCAGAGTATCAAGCAGTTGTTGCTCTGATATCTCAGCAACCGAGCTCCATCCGGTATATTCGTCAAGGGAAGAACCACTTGCTTCTGTTGCTATCGGGATGTGAGCAGCAATGATCATCAGTTTGCCTTCAGCCTGACCCTGATCCAGTTCATGTACAAGCCAGGTGAACCGTTCATTATCAAGTGAACCATGTCCATACCCACCAACATCAGTATCATTCGCATTCTGAGTATCGTCAAGTACAATGACCTTTATAGGAATGTCAGATTTTGGTTCAAACGAATAGCATGCAAAACCTGAATCAGCATCAGATTTATTAAATCCATGACCTTTCGGGTTTGAAGTCGTATTGAAGAATTCACCCATCCATTCAGGAACCGAAAGGGCACGGCGGTTTGAATCGGCAGCCAGAACTTTTGGAGGTGTTTTGAAATCAGATACATTCCCTACTCCGATAATATCTCCATTCACCGTTCTTCCATCGATTGCACCCATATAGAATCCACGACTCTTGATACCAAGAGGATTGGTGAAAATATTACCCATATTCAGGATGTAGGTTCCGGTATAGTTCGATTTCAGGTAATCATCAGGGGGATTTGTTCCGATCCAATTGTGATCGTGATTTCCAAGAGCCTCATACCAGGGTATCGACTTGTTCAGTCCTGCTGCCTGGTACACATCCTGATAATCATTGAGAGGTCCGGGAACCGGATCATCCTTGACTCCTGAATCAGGATTTATTCTTTTCCCGTCCATGACATCAATGAACCATCTGAGTTCATTGTACTGTTCGTTGTTGGCAACATCACCAAGAGCGATACCAAAATCAAACGGATCTTCGGTATGGAGGGCGTTCACGGTCTGGACAGCAGCATCAAGAACCTGAGTGGATGAGAGCATGACCGGGGAATACCCTGATGACTGACCACCTTTGTACCCGAAATAAATACCCTGCGTGGGAGTTTCTTTGTCAGTGATGTGTACATCAGTCATATCAAAAAACCGGAGCAGTTTTACAGAACCATTCTCCGATGGATTTGTGTATCCGGGTGACATCAGGTCAACCCTTTTATCATAACCGAGTCCATCACCGAACTTCCATACCCCATACCCATATACCGAATAGTTGGAGACATCATCAGGAAGGATCTGAGGTGATGTCAGAGGCACGGCAACAGGAATTATAGTACGATTCAGGGTAGTAACGACCGTTGAATCTATAGGATAGGCTGAAGCGATGCCTCCGATAAGGAAAAATGCAAGCACTATTCCTATTACCACCAATGGTTTCATGTTTCTACTTGAAATGATCTCTATTTAAAACGATGTAACAATCATTT
>NZ_DATMYY010000396.1:0-17125 GCF_035560735.1 Methanospirillum sp. | reverse complement strand
CTCATGGTAACAATGGGGGCAATTGTCACCCGTAGGCTCCGGGAAGGCAAAACCTATGAAGATTTCAGAAAAGCATGGTTTCATACAGTAGGATTCGCGTCTGAAAACAGAATGTTCACCCTGATCAATATCGAGGATCCTCGAGAGGTCATTGTTATCGGACTGACTGAAAGTTCCATAGAGGATCTTATCGGCAAACTCAGGATAGATGTGAAAGAGCGACTAGAAAACCCACTTGATGAGGTGATTGAACCTGAAATAGGGAGAAAATTCGGGGTGATGGTCTCTGAAGATGACTTCTCATCAGAAGGATCCATAGAATATTCAGACCCATCTATCAGGGGAAAAAAGACTGATGTAAATGAGATACTAGGTAACATTCAGGATATCAGGTCTGCCTTTGCCAAAGCAGCCATGGAGAGATGAGGCTAAGAAATAACCCTATCATAAACCAGCCCTGATTACTGATAGAACCGCACATAGATTTGTGACCTGCACAATGTGATCGAATATTTACTGTGAATCTGATTCTACGCCCAAAATTACCGATGAACTAAAAAACGTTCTGGAATAGTCCAGATTGATTGCTTACTACTATGAAGTGCTAACCAATTGGACAGTAGAAATAATCTTACTTTTTACCATTACTTCGAGCGTGATGCTTGCGCAACCAATCACTTCCTTGCGATAATAACCAGACCATATGGATGTGTAATAACATCAGACGAGGTGAATGGAATTGTGGATAGAATCTCTTCAAGTTCTTCCTTTCGATACGCTGCCCGGACTGAAGTTTCAAAGCCTTTCTTAATCTCTTCAGAACTGCAACTGCCCTGCATGAAACTGAAGATCTCAGGAGAGAGATCGCATTTTAGATCGGTTACCATTACCCTCCCTCCTGGTTGGAGTACTCGGTAGATCTCAGAGAAGACTACTCTTGCATTCTCCCATTCGTGGAGCGATCCGTTAGAAAATGCCAGAGAGAACAGGTTATCTTCAAATGGCATCATTAGAGCGTTACCTTCCTGATACCTCACCCGATCTTTCAGATTATATGAGATGGCATTCTCTGTGGCGAGCCGTATCATCGCGGGACTTATCTCAAGCCCAGTGAGGGTTGTCCCATCAGTCTTTTTGACCCATTCAAGCCCATAATACCCAGGTCCTGGCCCGATTTCAAGACCGTTATCTTTGGGTTTGGTCTCTTTAATGAGGTCGTCGACCGGGAGATGACCTGCATCACGCAGACCACGTTGCATGATATTATATGCTACAACGGAGATCTCATCCTGAATTCCTTCTACTGTTTCTGGTACTCGTGTCTCAAACATAACTGGTATTTCCTTTAGAGAATATGGGAAGGGATCTGCCTCGTACCGTCTGTCAACAACCTCCTCCAACCGCAGAAGTTTCCCATCTTCGTAGGTAACAAGGGGAATCTTTACAGATTCCCGGTCCTTTTTAAAGGCGCAAATCTCGGTGATGAATGACATCTCATCCTCAACACCGGTAAAGCGGCTGCAAAGGCTGGCGAACTGATACCTCTCCTGTAGAGGCAATCTAGAAAGACGAGACTCAAGAAATCCATAGATCTTCTCTTCAGTCTCAAGAAGCCAGAGTTCTCCCTTTTCTGCAGGAACTACCCTGATGACTCTCCGGTTATCAGGATCCTGAACCCTGCGGACAAATCCCTCCCGTTCGAGATAATTTACAAGATCTGTTGCTGAGCTGGGTGTAACCCCAAGCATTCCGGCAATATCACCCATGCACACCGGAGAAAAGTACGATGTGTACAATATCTCAATAGCTCCAGGACTCAGGAGGTTTTTGCGTCCCTTGTCTGTTCCAAAGAGCATATTCATAACGGTGGCTACAAACCCCAGTGAGAGCCTGAGGTGTGAGGTTGGATCCATTGCATACATATTACGGATACCCGTAGTTATTAATATGTTACGGATGTCCGTAGCATTTTTAATTCAAGGCAATACTTGTTAAATATCTTCAGGGATCAGATAAGATCTCAAGAGAAAAGTATTCTGATTTACAATTAGATCAAGGAAATTCTTCCCAGGTGGAGAATCCAATCAGATAATTTACCCAACACCTAATAACAAAGCGATACCTGGGATGGTCACAAGAGAAAGGATGGTTGAAAAAAATACCCCTTTTGATGCGATCTCTGCATTCACTCCGTACTCTTCTGCAAGAAGAACTGTGTTGGCAGCAACCGGCATGGCAGCCAGAAGAACAGGAACACTTAGAAGAAGCGGGTCTGAAATAAATGGGCGAAGCAGAAAAAGAACAGCCAAAGGTATGATAACAAGTCTGAAGGCAGATACCACCCAGATTCTAAAGTCACCAAACATAGAGCAGAATGGTAGTGGTGCCAGAAGAGCACCGATAACAATCATCGCGAGTGGTGTGGTCACTGATCCGAGCATGGAGATCGAGTCTGAAATAGGAGACGGGATCGTAAACCCTGCAAAAAAGAGCAAAAGTCCAAGGAGAGATGACACCAGACCGGGAGAGAGAATCCGCTTAAGATCAGGATTCCTTGCAAGATCGGGACGAAGAAGAAAGACACCAACTGTGAATACAAGCAGCCCAAACGGGATATTGATGAGAGTCACGTAAAAGAGAGATTCATGCCCGAAGAGAGCCTGGCAGACAGGGTAACCCATGAACCCAAGGTTAGAGAAGATAAGCATGAATCTGAATACACCGGTCTCAAATTGTGAACCTGAAAGAAGGTATGGAACCAGAAATGCCGCAATGAATGATATTCCATACACAACAAGTTCTATCATGAAGATAATCACTATCTCGTGAACACGATCAGGAGTAACCGGAACCTGCATACTCTCAATAATCAGGCAGGGGAGAGTGATGTTTACAAGAAGTGATGACAAACCAGTCACACCAGAACGAGTAATTACCCCGGTGCGGTATGCGATATACCCTATTGCTATCAGGATAAACAGGGTGAGAATACTCTCAATGATCGGGAGGAGGTCCATGATTGATCACATCTTTGAAGGCCGGAAAAATCCAATTCATCATCTGGTCAGGGTCTCTTTTCATTCCTAACCGCGATGGTGAGAGACCAGGGCGTGAACCGGGTCAGACCATTAATATTCACATTTTTCTATTCATGATGTGTAAAACCTTTGCATAAAAACAAAGGAATCACCATATCGGGACAAAAGGAGTTTTAATAGACCCTAAAATCGCGGTCTTTACAGGAAGATTCTCCGGGATAATAAAACAGGAGACGTGGGTAACCTCATATCATCAGCAGTAGATGCATACGTAGTTACCCGGCCTTATAGATCATGTTACTTAAGGATATGAGGTCATTGAATCGAAAAATTTCTCATTATAACCTATCATAACCCAAAAAAAGTGCTCTGATAACATGAACAAGAATAAATTATTCATCGGAAACCTGCATTATTCGGTCACTGAAGACCAGTTACGAACATTGTTTGCGCCTTATGGCAATCTCATCAGCGTTAAAGTAATGCAGGGCAAAGGGTATGGATTCATTGAGATGGGCACACCCGAGCAGGCTCAGAAGATAAAAGATACTCTCAGTGAATCAGTATTCCAGGGAAGAAGACTGCTCATCGATGGTGTGCCGTCAAAGCAATCAGAGCCCAGGAAATGGGCTTCGTTATCTGATGAGCCATACAGACCAAAACGAAAACCTGACCAGCGAAATTATTCAGACAGGAAACCTCGATCAGAAGTACCTGTCCAGCCAGCAGAGCAGGCTCATCATCTCATCGATGTAACAGAAGAGTTTAAAAAATCTAAAAAACCTGAACCGAAACCGGAGAAGCCAGCAGTCCGTATCGGCCAATATGCAGCTCCGGTCTCTGATCAGAAGAGCCAGAAGGCAGTACATTCAGAGCATAAACCGCAAGAACCGGGTTTTAAGCAGGAAAAAGATAGTAGAGATCAACCAAATAGAAAACCCTCACAATCGCCGGTCCAGGGAAAAAAGACTAGTCAACCGGAAAACAGGGGAGATTCTAAACGCAAATCCAACGAAACAAAGCCTAAGAAAATAAAGGAAGCCCCACCAAAGAATCCGCATCCATACCAGGGGTCTAAGAAAGCGAAATCATTACCAAAACCTAATCGTGAACTAAAGCAGGATACACCCGAACCTCAGGAAGACGAAAGGGTAAGTTATCTCAAGTACATGGCATCAAAAGCTGGAAAGAAAGAATAGACCTTCTGAAATGACTCTCGAAGACGTTGAAAAGATACCGGTTGGGCTGGTCAGATGTGATAATTACGATGAAGACCTGATAGAACAGGCTGTCAGGGAAGTCATCGACCTGGTGGGTGGGATTAGCAGATTCTTAAAACCAGGCATGCATGTCCTCGTAAAGCCCAACCTTCTCATGGGAGCAGAACCTGCAAAAGCAGTCTGCACCCACCCCGCAGTGCTGAAGGCAGTCTGTACGATTATTACCGGACATGGCTGCACTGTGACCATTGCTGACAGTCCAGGGGCTGGAATCCCATATAAACCCCGAAACCTTATCAAAGCTTATGATCTTGCTGGGTACACTGAACTAGGCACTTGCCCTGACGTGACCTTAAACAAAGATACTTCATCACGAACAGTTTCATTTCCGGAAGGATTCTTTGTCAAGCAATTTGAGATCATCTCGCCAATTCTTGACGCCGATGCTGTTGTTGTGGTCTCAAAACTCAAGACCCATATCTACACTGGCCTAACCGGTGCAACAAAGAACATGTTTGGGGCAATCCCAGGCCTTGATAAGCCACCATATCATGCCCGGATGCAGGATGATCTCCTCTTCGGAAAGATGCTCCTTGACCTGAATCGCTGTGTGAAACCAGTACTCCAGGTGATGGATGCCATGGATATTATGGAAGGTGATGGGCCTATGGCTGGAACTCCTGCTCATCTGGGAGCCATTCTTGCAAGTCCCGATTATGTTGCCACTGATATTGTCGCAGCAAGACTGATCGGATTTGAACCACTCTCAATTGGGAGTATTAAAGCCGCTGAAGAACAGGGCCTGACCGATGAGAGCCGCATAGAGGTTAAAGGGGCAACGATCCAGGAACTAGCCCGACCTGATACAGTAAAACCACAAACTCAAATGCCAGGAGGTAGCAGTTCATGGATTCGAAGCCTTTTCCGTACAGTAGTATACCGACTGGCTGGATCATACACTCTGCATCCTCACCTTATCAAACGTAAATGTACCAGATGTCTAAAATGTGAGCGAATCTGTCCAGTAAGTGCAGTGAACCTTCAAAATGGGTACCCAACATTTGATAAAGGAACCTGTATCAGATGTTACTGCTGCCATGAGATGTGTGATTCACATGCTATAAACCTCCAGCCAGGACTGCTCTACCGGATACTGAGACCATTTATCAGGTAGCCCAGAATGAGCAGACAAGTAGGATGCTAAGGCTCTGCAATCAGGCAACAAGGTATTTTACCACTCATAGGTAACAGATCATCACATGTTGGAAACATTCCCTGGTTTTATCGATCTGTTCATCCATCTTGACAAATATCTTCCTGCGATGGTGGCTTCATATGGAAACCTCATCTACGGAATCCTATTCGTAATAATCTTCTGTGAGACCGGGCTTGTAGTAACTCCATTCCTTCCCGGGGACTCACTTCTCTTTATTTCCGGAACTGTTGCCGCCGTTGGAGGGCTCAACATCAGTATACTTCTGGTTCTCATCACCTCTGCGGCTATTATTGGAGACAACGTAAACTACTTCATCGGGAGGTTTGTTGGCCAGAAAATCCTTGAACTAAACCTGCCGATGATCAAAAAAGAACATCTTGATAAGACACACGAATACTTTGAAAAATATGGTCCGCTCACCATCATCGTTGCACGTTTTGCACCATTTGTACGGACATTTACCCCGTTCATCGCGGGAATGGGAGCAATGGAGTATAAAAAATTTCTTCCATATGATATCTGCGGAGGCATACTATGGGTCTGCACATTCACGCTAGCAGGATATTTCCTTGGAACTATCCCGGTGATCAAGGAAAATATGTCGCTAGTTGCTCTCATCATCATCGTGATCTCACTTGGGGCAGTTGGATCCATTCTCCTTGAAATTATCCGCTTCTTAAAGAATTGTATAACCTGCCGGAGAAAATAATACTCCAACCAGGTTTAGGCTCTTTTCGTAACTTTTTTGATCTCTCGTCACGATCTCATACCATGCGATACTATCCAGTTCCTGAATCTTCCATCCAGATGCCAGATGTAATAAAAGCTGTGAGAATGGCATTTTGGGATCATGGAAACGGGAACTTTAAAATGCCACCAAAGAGTTATGTTCCACTTCCAGGCGGAGATTTCAGGACCATGCCCTCATATCTTCCGAGTCTGAAAACTGCCGGTGTTAAGGTGGTAAACGTCCACCCCGATAACAGAGTACAGGGGCTCCCGACAGTGATGGGAACCATCATCCTTCTCGATCCGCCAACAGGAAGACCAGTTGCTATCCTTAATGCAACCGGACTAACAGATCTTCGCACAGGTGCTGCAGCAGCTGTGGCAACAAGTGCTCTTGCTCCGGTTAAACAAGGAACTCTGGGCATGATTGGCGCAGGACGACAGGCAAGGTCAGGCCTTTTAGCAATTAAGGAGGTATTTGGGATCGAATCAGTCAGAGTTTGGTCACGAAGCCTGAAGACTTCAGAACATCTGGTTGTTGAGTTCCCTGCATTGGATATCACGGTAACCAGCCCTGGACATGCAGCTGATTCAGATGTGCTGCTTACAACCACCCCATCAATAAAACCGGTTGTCATGAACGATTGGATCTCTGATGGAACTCACATCAACGCAATCGGGGCAGATGCGCCGGGAAAACAGGAACTTGAGTCAATTCTTCTTAAAAGAGCAGAGGTATTCGTAGACGACCTTGAGCAGGCAATTCACTCAGGAGAGATAAACGTGCCAATAAGCAGTGGTCTTCTCTGCCCGGATACCATTAGAGGAACTCTCGGAGAAGTACTGGTTGGAAAGATCCAACGAAGGAGTAGAGAGACCGTCACCATCTTTGACTCAACCGGGATAGCCATAACAGACCTTGCAGTAGCATCAGAAGCGGTAAAACAGGGAAGTTTCATCGAACTTCCTTTCCCAACAGGTTAATTTACTTACAGGAACGGATGCCACCAGGTGGGATAGCAATCTCAAATCGTGCACCAACTCCAAATTCTCCGCTCTCTATGATAGACAGTCCAGTTATCGAGAGGATCTCACGGGAGAGGAAGAGTCCAAATCCGGTGTTACTAAAATACCGTCGATTAAAGATATTCTCTTTCTCTGCCAGAGGAATGCCTCCCCCATCATCGGTACATACCAAAAAGGTCTGATCTTCACGTTTCTCAGTGGAAAAGGTAATTTTTGTCAAACCTTTTCCATACCGGAGAGAATTGTCTATCAGATTAAAAAAGACCTTCTCAAGCAGTGGATCTGCAAATATTTCGCAATAATGAACATCTATTGATAATGCGACCTCTCTGGTGTCGAGCAGATTGGCTGCTTTCTGGATCACTGAAGACAGATTCTGCCATAAAGGAGACTGAATCCCAACTGTCTGGTAGTCACGGGTAAAGAGGATTTGCCTTGTTATCGTATCAGCAGTCTTCTTCTCTTTTGCGATCAGTCCCTGGCTTTCATCATTGCCTGCTACCTCGTCAGAAAGTTCAAGATATCCACTCAGGGCAGTCAACTGATTGAGAATATCATGACGGGTAATACTTGAGAGAAGATTCAATTTTTTATTTGCGTTCTGGATTGCAGACTCAAATCGTTTTCTTTCAGAAATATCCCGACCTATTGAGAGAACCATCTGATCTCCCCGAAACTCATATGAATGGGAACTGATCTCAACAGGAACTGGTTCACCTGTTTTTGTCAAAAAAACGGATTCGTAGGTTGCATGTCCGGTTTTCTGAAGCATACTCATGTTATCAGGTTCACGAGCTTTCGAATCACTATCAAAAATATTAGACGGGGGAAGGTCAAGAAGTTCCTCACGGTGATATCCAAGCAGGCTACAGGCGGTATCGTTCACTTCAACAAACCTTTCAGGCTCCCCGTTAATAATCCTGAATAGGAAGATTGCATCATTTGCAAGGGTAAAGACAGTCCTAAACCGCTCCTCACTCTCTAGAAGGGAGTTTTCGACCATCTTTCGTTCAGTGATATCTTCCAGGGTCTCAACCGCACCGATCACCTTTCCTGTATCATCCCGTATTGGGGCAGCGGTAAAAAAGAGCCATGAACCTCCACCCATTGTCGGAAAGAAATCCACCGCCTGATATCCTCCTTCAATGAGTTGTGACTCTTCGTAATGTTCAGGAAAAGAGGTGCTTGTTGCAGCATCAGCACCATCTACGACCAGGTCTGCGATACAGGGACGCTTTTCATGATAAAAAGCACGCCAGTGCTGATCAGTTCCTACCATTTCTTCAGCAGCAAGGCTTGAGTAAGCCTCCAGAGCTGTGTTCCAATGGATAATCCGGTGGTCCCGATCTATCACAAACTGAGGAATCGGTGATCCTTTTACGATAGCCTGCAAGGTATTCTCGCTATCTCGCAGGGCTAGCTCTGCACGGATCCTCCCCGAGATATCTATTCCAATGGCAACATATTGTTTTGCTGAAAAATCAGCCCCGCCAAGTATCCTGGTATTCCATAGAATCTCTTTCTGCTCACCTGATTTAGTCAGGATGGTAGTTTGAAAATCCTGAAGGAACAGATTGTTATTTATGACTCTGGATATCGCAGAAGTCACCGATTGTCGATATATGGGATCAGGATAGAGTGCTTTCCATATCCAGGATCGGCCTGAAACTTCGCTCCCTGCATATCCGGTTATCTCTTCAGCGGCATGGTTCCAGATCACAATCTTCCCATCTTTATCTAGTACCATCAACCAGACATTGGCACTCATGATGATACTTTCCTGGAACCGTGTTAATGTCTGAATCTCTTCCTCCGCAGCTTTCTGATCAGAAATATCCTGCAGAACCTCGACTGCACCGATGATGACACCATCTGAATCACGGATAGGAGCAGCAGTAAAGTAGAGCCAACACCCCTGTTCACCGATCTCAGGGAAGAAATCCACTGCTTCATAAGCACCGTCGATAAGCCTGGATGGGGCATATTTTCCCAGATACCACCGGGGTATTTCTTCTATATTCTCCTGAACAAGGAGATCTGCAAGACAGGGTCGTTCAGAATGGTAAAACGCCCGCCAATGACGATTTGTGCCAATGGTCTCATCGGCTGTTATATTACTGTATTTCTCCAGAGCTTTGTTCCAATAGATCACCTGATGACCACTGTTTATAACAAAGAGGGGCACGGGTGACTCGTTTATCACTGCAGAAAGGATTGTTTCATTTCGTTTGAGTTGTTCATGAGTCTCAATCTGCTCAGTCATATCCCTGAAGGTCCCTTCAATGCCTGCAGGTCGCCCATCTTCCCCATAATAGATGTGACTACTTGTGGACACACGAACCGGAGTTCCATCATGCTTCTTCAGAGTGACGAGGTAGTTTGAAACCGATCCATTTCTATAAACATCAGAAATGAATCTGTCTCTTTCTGTAGGATCTGCATAAAAATCATCAGATATATTCTTGCCAAGACATTCTTCCAGTGTTTTATACCCCATCAGAGGCAGGACACTTGGGCTTACCATGACAAGCCGACCTTCAAGATCACTTCGATAAAAAATATCCTGGAGATTTTCAATAACACCCCGGTACTTGGACTCACTATCTGCCAAAGCCAGGGTTGCCTTTTTCTGGTTTGTTATATCCTCCAGGGTCTCGAGCGCCCCAATCACATTCCCTGTATCATCCCTGATGAGTGTTGCTGTAAACGAGAACCAAATCCCTCTTTTCCCCAAATGAGGAAAGAAATCAACACATGAATATGCATCAGACACTATTGCTGATCTAACAACTTTATCCCCGTACCATTCCTGCAGATGATCTACAAATCCGTCAAGAAGCAGATCCGCAAGACAAGGCCGCTCTTCCTGGTAGAAGACACGCCAATGTTGATCTGTTCCGATAATCTCTGATTCGTTAATACCGGTTGATACAACAAGGGCATTGTTCCAATGAATCACCCGGTGATCAGTATCTATCACAAACTGAGGGATAGGAGAACCTTGGAGGATGGCATTTAATTTTGCTTCATTTGACTTCAGTGCTTGTTCATTCCGGGCAATTGTCTGATACTGTGTCTGAAGTTCCTCCTCGGTTGAGAGGAGTTCCTCATATGAGGCCGCAAGTTCTTCTCCTTTTTTACGTAACTCTTCCTCGTTTCTTTTGCGGACAGTAATATCACGTATAATTCCGAGGAGAAGATTTTTTTCATTTACCATTATCCTGGTCAGACTGACCTCACTGTCAAATACGGTTCCGTCAGCCCGTTGGTGTTTCCATTCAAATAACAGGGGTTTTCCAGAGAGGGCTGTATTTATCTGGGCGGAACCTCTCTCTTGCGAAAGGGATCCATCGTCCTGATATTCAGGAGAAAAATCCATAGGGGAACGTCCTACGACCGCTTCCATTGGTTCTCCAAACAAAGCAGCAGCAGGTGGATTGCATTCAATGATCAGGGTATTATCCAGGAGAAGAATTGCATCGAAAGCTGAATCGAAGAGAGTATGGTACTTCTGTTCATTCTCCCTTAATGCCGATTCAGCCCGACGCCTACGAACCAGCTGCCGAATATGATTGCTCATTTCTGCAAACTGTGATGTGGGATCCCCTCCTTTCTGCAGGTAAAAATCTGCACCTTCTTTTAGTGCTGCAATCGCCACCTCTTCTCTGCCCCTTCCTGTGAAGATGATAAAAGGAATAGTGTTTCCACTACTGCGAATCTGTTTTAAAAACTCGATACCATCCATTCCAGGCATTTGGTAATCAGAAACAATGACATCAAAGACTTCAAGTTGTATACGTTCAAGAGCACGGCTGACTGAGAATTCTGTTTGTACTTGCAGTTCTCCGGTTTTTTCCAGAAATATTTTGCAGATCTCAAGAAGCATCTGCTCGTCATCAACATACAGCACTGAGATCAATGATCGGCCCCCCTATCAGTGTGGGTATTCTCGTTGATAACCAGATATTCTTTTCCATGGGGTTCCGCGGATAAAGGCATCAATTTTTTTTGTAGAAAAGAAATGATTACTCTTGATACCTGGTAATACTAATGAATTAGGTAGTGTATGTCACCAATAACGATCACCCTGCTTGGCACCAACGGCTGGTTCCCAACAAAAACCGGAAATACCCTTTCCATCTTCATACAGACACCGGAGGTAGCAATAATCCTGGATGCGGGAGACGGAATACACAAAGTCGCAGACATCTGTCCTGAAGTTCAGACACCGGCTTGTCTCTTCCTCTCACATTTTCATGTAGATCATATCAGCGGACTCCATACCCTTGCACGTCTCAGGTTCGCAAAAGGTCTTTCTATATATGGGCCACCTGGAACTAGCGATCTCCTCACATCATTCATAGGATATCCATTCACTGTTCCAATTACAGAACTGTCATATCATGTGACAATCACCGATCTCCCTGAAGGAAAAACAGTTTGTGAAATTCCAGTGACTGCTGCTCCTCTTGTCCATACCCAGATGGTCTATGGTTACAGGTTTGAACTCGGAAAGATCATTACTTTCTGTACCGATACCGGCCCATGTGAGAATTACCTAAAACTTGCTCAAAATGCTGACCTGCTGATCTCTGAATGCTCATATCTCCCCGGACAGGAGACACCAGCATGGCCGCATATGAACCCGGAGATGGCAATCGATGCTGCCATAAAAGCAGGTGCAAAGAGACTGGCACTCGTTCACTTTGCAGCTGATCTCTATACCAGCATCTCGATGAGACGAGACATCAGAAATGTTGTAGATATGGGGGATGACCTGATCATCGGAGAGGATGATATGGTCATCAGGTTGTAAAAAGAAACCCGCGGAAAGACCAGAGCCATCGGGTCTTTACATAGATACTTTTTTCCCGAGCAATACATGCCACTTCCAGATTGCTTCTGCCAGAACTAAAACTATCAGGATCATCAGGACAATAGAAATTAAGGTGAGAAGATACCCGGTTGCAGATTCCATCTTCAGGTAATTCAGGATATTCAGATACCCTGCATCAAGAGTAATCGGGATCATCACAATCCCCGGTATGGCAGTCACCCACATATATCGCCTCTGCCCCATTTTGATAAGAAGGGTGGTGCCCACGATAAGGGCAGTTGCAGCAAGCAACTGATTTGACATCCCGAATAATGGCCAGATGGTTGATATCTCACCGGTGTAGAGCAGATACCCCCAGGAGAAGGTGAAGACAATGCTGGTGATGATGATGCCGGGAAACCACCTCTTTTCAGAGAAACGGGGAATTACTCTGCCAAGTAGTTCCTGTAGCAGATATCTCCCAACACGTGTCCCGGTATCAACCGCAGTGAGCACAAATGCAGCCTCAAATAATATTGCAAAGTGATACCAGTAACTCATAAGACCCTGTAGGAAAGGAATCTTTGAGAAGATCGAAGCCATCCCAACTGCAAGTGAAACAGCACCGCCGGTACGTCCTGAAAGGGTCTCGCCAATCATCTGTTCAAGTTCCGGAAGCTGGACTGGAACCATCCCAAGTGTGCTGTAGACAGCAGGAGGGACATTAATGGCATAATAATCAGCAGGAATCATGGAGCTGGCTGCAACAAGGGCAACTATTGCAACAAATCCTTCCATCAGCATTGCCCCGTACCCAACCGGCAGAATATCCCTTTCGTTCGTTATCATCTTCGGTGTCGTTCCAGTGCCGATGATGGCATGAAATCCCGATAAGGCACCACAGGCTATTGTGATGAATAAAAACGGAATCGCAGGACCAGGGATGATGGGGCCTCCACCATTAAAGTATTCAGTCACTGCAGGCATCTGAATCTCTGGCTGAACAATAAAAATTCCAACTGCCAGAATCAAAATGGTGCCTATCTTAAGATATGTCGAAAGGTAATCCCTTGGGCAGAGCAGAAGCCAAACTGGCAAAATTGCTGCTAATACTCCATATACCGGGATCATGACCCTGAGAGGAATCTCCCCGAGGGTAAAGAAGGACGATATAAACGGGAGATGACCAAGAAACGGTCCAGCAATGATGACCAGGCTTAATAGGACAATACCGATGATTGTTCCTCCAAGGTAGTCAAACGGCCGAATCCGGTTCATATAATATCCCATGAATAGTGCTATTGGGATGGTTGAGAGCACAGTGAGAGTGTTTACCGGGCTCATGTAGAGAGCCTTTACCACAGCAAGGGAGAGACCGGCGAGTGTGAGCATCAGAATAAAAATGATCGCAAGGGAAGCGATGATCCCGGCACGCTTTCCAAGAAGATCCTCAGCAATGAGAGAGAGGCTCTGTCCACGATACCTGACTGAGGCAAAGAGAACGACAACATCATGCACAGCCCCTCCTACTACCGCTCCGATGAGGATCCATAATAATCCGGGTAGGTAACCAAACTGGGCTGCAAGAACAGGCCCGACAAGGGGGCCTGCTCCTGCAATTGCTGCAAAGTGATGACCAAACAGGACATATTTATTAGTAGGATAATAATCATGCCCGTCGTTTTCTGACTCTGCAGGCGTTCTTCGTGTTTCATCGAGTTTAAGAACACGTGTTGCGATGAACAGACCATAATAACGGTACCCGAGAGCAAAAACACAGATGGCAACAATAAGAATTATAACTGCATTCACAGCACACCAGAATAGTACCTTAGGAATAAATACCAATAAAGGATGAGTATCTGCCTTTCCATTGCTGCCAAGTCAGGGGTTTGGCGTTATCAGATACTTTCCGCCAGGATGTCTAACCTCAATCTGGTCACCCAATAGTACCTTAATCTGACCAGCATGAATTGACTGGTGATGATCCATACATACCACGAGCATATTCCTGGCAGTATCTAAGCCTCCTTCAGAGAGTGGTATAATGTGATGCACGGTGATCGGTGATTTACAGGCAAAATCCCTTAAGCCGTCAGTCAGGGCACAGATCTGGCATTCTCCATTATGCAACTGTTTCACAAGAAAAGAGAGAAATGTGTTTCTGCGCATTTGCATAGGGAGAATTCTTTTTTCCTCCTCCTTGATCATCTGCTGGAGATCATGACCCTGCTCAAGAAGGTTTGCATAAAGGCGGTGATATCTTCTCTGCGATGGGAGGGAAGAGAAATTTTGTCTGCTTGTAAGCAAATCATTCGGGGATTTTTCAACAGGGAAAAACTCTGACTGATACTCTGGAAAGACCTCAAGCAGCCTGAGAAGGAGGTCGGGTTCTTCTGTTCTGATCCGATGACTAATATCGGATTTCAGCAGAACTGCCTCAAAAACCTGGCGAGCCGTAACCGGGGTTAGACCGAAGGCAGGCCACCATTCTAGCAGGAGAGAAAGTTCAAGTTGATCAGCAATTGCAAATTTTAGCCTGCCTCGCTTATTCAGGATCATGTTGCCTATCGCATCTGAAGCATTGAGGTTGAGCAGAGTCTTAAGAGGGGAAGAGATGTTAAAAACCAATGCGATAAGGTGAGCATATGATGGAAAAACACACGTATATGGTCCTTCAGCCCGGGCAAACAAAAATTCAAGGAATGCGATCAGAGGTGCTTCGGTTCCGAGTATCAGAAGATCTACAGCAGGGTCATCCTGGCAGATATTGTGTATCCTTGGCAGGATAGCACATTCACCTGGAGATTTTTCGGAGAGAAGTTCAGCGGAAAAGTGATCAAACTGGCCCTGATACTTTTTCCAGTTCAGACGGGCCATACCTATTGAGGGGAACCGGGATTCTCATCACCAGAGTCCCGGTTTTCAGAGGATTTTTGCCGATCAGTTATCCCTCTCACATATTCGATAACACCAGTTATCTTTCCTGCTGCAGAATCAAAGAGTGGATACGAGTATACGTCTAGTGAACCCACCTTCTCTCCATTCCCTCTCCCTTTGATTATCTTGTGAGCAGGATGTCCGGTTCGCAATGTCCGGATAGCAGGGCAATCCTCACACGGGGTTGATGAATGATAATAGACCTCGTGGCACTTCTTCCCGGTGACAGATGTATCATCTGCTGAAAACTCGTCCATCGCCGGATTCGCCTTAATAATCCGAAGATCGGTGTCAAGAACAGTAATCCCATCCTGAATGCTTGAAAAGACGTCCCTGATAAACCCTTCGTCCTCCCTGATGCGAGCTTCTCCCCAGGCAAGGTCTTTGTACTGCTGTCGTAATTCTTCTTCGGTCGCCGTAAGTTGCTCATACGCTGCTTTGAGTTCATCCTGTTCACGTTTGTGATCTGTCACATCACGGATTGACTCGATTGCCCCAATGACTTCTCCTTCAGAATTATATAGTGGGGTCGCAGTAAACCAGAAGTAACCGCCTTTGCCTTCATATATGTGCGGAACTTCCATCTCTGAAAAGTACTTGTCTCCCTTTTTAGTCAGATTTTTGTAATAATTTTCAATCGAGAGATTACTCCGCAACACCACATCAATGAGCATCGGTCTTCTACAGCCCCAGAACGGCTCCGCATATGAGAAATCATCGGTTCCAAGTATTTCAGATCGCTCAATCCCGGTCATCTCTTCAATTGCATTATTCCATGCGATGACAGTACCATTCAGATCGATGGCGAAGGTGGCGTCTGGAAGGAAACTGATTATATCATTCAGACGCCGCTCACTGTCTCTGATCTGCTTCTCGTTTCGTGCAAGATCCTCAAACTGCTGACGCAGTTCCTCCTCAGCGGCTGCAAGTTGCTCATATGCTGCCTTGACCTCTTCTTCTGCTTTTTTCCTTGTTGTAATATCTCGGATGGACTCTATGGCACCGATAATAGTACCTTCAGAATTATAAATCGGGGAAGTTACAAGCCATAAATATCCCCCGGTACCTCCATTAAGCATCGGGACATATCGTTCAGCAATAAGTTTATTCCCTTTTCTGGTGATGGTTGGATACATCACCGTGGTTTCAGGAAAGTCATGAAGAACATGGTCAATAAGCAGTGGGCCTTTCTCACCAAAGAGATACAACGAATAGATTTGGTTTCCTTGCCCAATGATCTCACCTTTTCTGATACCACTCATCTCCTCTACTGCACGGTTCCAGGCGATAACCTTCCCATTAAGATCAATTGCAAACGTAGGATCAGGAAGGAAGTCGATGAGATCTTCCAGCATACGTTGAGAGTTACGCAGTTCCTCAGAAACTTTTATCCTTTCAGCTGCCAGTCTGACTTTATATTCAAGTTCCGCAAACTGTGACCGTGGTTCGCCACCTTTCTGTAGGTAGAAATCAGCACCATTATTCAGAGCATCAATTACAACATCTTCCCTGCCTTTTCCGGTAAAGAGAATGAAAGGAAGGGTATGCCAGGTCTTCCGGACTTCTTTCAGGAATTCAAGCCCGTCCATTTCAGGCATCTGGTAATCTGAAATCACACAGTCATACGTGGATTTAGTAAGGAGAGAAAGGGCCTCCAATGGAGATAAGACAATATCGACCATAAGGTTCCCTCCCCGTTCCAGGAAAATCTTCCCAATATCAAGAAGACCTGGTTCATCATCCACATACAGGACAGACAACATAGAGTTGTCTATACCTTGGCATCAAAAATATTAATCAGGATAGGTTTGAAATCCGGCAACCGGTCAGATATTCTTCTGCATCCAGACCGTGTCAAAGAACATTCCACTCTTCTTTCCCACATTCACAAATTTACCACAGTGAACAAACCCATGTTTTTGGTGAAACCTGATACTTCCTTCATTCAATGCTGATATCTGGGCAAGAATATTGCATATCCCGATTTCACGACCTTTCATCTCAAGAAACGATAACATATCTCCACCAATTCCTTTCCCGGTATAATCAGGGTTTATAAAGTAGGTGATCTCGGCAGTGTGTGCAAATGCAGGCATCGGATTATGAGGGCGGAGCATTCCAAACCCAACAAGTTGACCAT